>JANNEZ010000020.1:0-20398 GCA_031379255.1 Rhodoferax sp.
ACGCGTGGGCTGCGAGTTGGAAAACGACGTACGGAACACATTGGGTGCGCACTGCGCACGGGTGGCAATGTGCACACCGGCGTTGGGAATCAGGCTCAGCACGCCGCTGTCGCGCGCCACTTTGTGAATGCCCATCTGCACACCGGAGTGCACGGTGCCCACCAGCACATCCACCTTGTCGCGCTGCACCAGTTTGGTGGCGTTTTCGATGCCTTTGGAAGGTTCGGCTTCGTCATCCACCTTGAACCATTCGATGTCGCGGCCGCCCAATTTGCCGCCTTTTTCGTCGATGGCCAGGCGGAAAGCGTTTTCGATGTTGATGCCCAACTGCGCAAACGTACCGGTGTAGGGCAGCATGAAGCCAACCCTTACCTTGTTGCTTTGGGCGCGGACGATTTCGGGCAGCAAAAGGCCAGTGGAGGCGGCGCCAATGACGGCGGCGGAACGGGTCAAAACCAGACGGCGAGTGCTCATGATGTCTCCTTTAATTGTTTAATAAGATGAATTATATTGCAGATAATGTGAAATTTTGGCGAAAATTTTAAAAAATATGCAAATTGATGCATGAAACCAGGAGTTCGTTGAACAATTCAAGGAATTCTAGTGATTTAGCCGGTTTGGCTAGATGGGGTAAATCATAGAGTTGAGGATCAAATCGCTGTCAAACACGCAGCGGCGGCTTTTGAGCAGCCAGCCGTGTGGGGCCTCAGGCGCGCGGATCAATTCATCAAGGTAGCGCCCGACGTTGTAAACGTGTGTGGTCTCGTCTGGTTTGGTGCGGAACACGGCGTAACTGGCCTGGGCTTGAACGAGGTCTTGATCCACACGGGTGACCATCGGCGCGCCGACCACATGGCGTTGGTAATACGGCTCGAAATACAGGGTTTCGCGGATGCAATAGACCCGATCCTTGAGCATGCCCTTGCTTTCAAACGACAAGGTGGCCAGCGGCAGGTTTTTGTCAAAGTTTTCGCGGGGCTGGACTTGGTAGAGGCATTCCTCCGTGAAAAAGTCGGGCCAGTCGTCCAAATTGCCCGAATCGAGGGTGTCGGCATACCGCTGGTAAAAAAGCAGCAGGCTGATGTAGGCGTCTGGCGTCAAGGCCGGGTGTTTCATGATTCCATCACCTCACGCCAGTAGCCGTACATGCCGCGGATCAGGGTCTCGGTCACCATGTGGTCGGTGTTTTCGGCCGTGCGGCCGCCCAGCTCGACGACGGTGCTGTTGCCACTTCCCGTATTGGACGAAAAACTGTCCTGGCTGAATTCGATCACCTCGCCGTCGTCGGCAGAGACAAAACCGGCCGGGCCGAACAGGTTGGCCTGGCGCAGGCGCCGGCGCTGCATCTCGGGCGTGTCGTCTTCGAAGCCGAAATGGGTCCAGACAAAGTCGAAGCTGTCAACGCCGTGCGGAATGATTTGCCGCGTGGAGAGCGAGTTCACCTGTTGCTGGATGATGAGCGACGGGAAAACCGTGGTCATCACCGCTGTGGGCTCGCCCCACCAGGGCTCGTGCACCACATCAAGGAAGCGGTCGTCGTTGAGCGTCATCGCCTGTTTGAAGCTGGTCACGCCGCTGGTTGCGGCGCCGGCCTGGCCGGCATTGCCGCGCTGCGAAATCATCGCCGCGTGGCGGAATTTGCCGTCCATCAACAATTGCGCTTTGTTGTCGGACCTCCAGAGCCCAAAGGTGACAAACCAGGCGTGCAGGAGGCCGGGGTGGTACGGGTCTTTGATGTTTTCCTGCATCAGCTTCCAGTTGCCGGGAATACGCTGGCGGTTGTAGCCGAGCAGGGTCAGTTTTCGGCCATCGAAAACACGGTCGACGTAGCGGCAGATGTCGGGACCCAGGTAGTCTTCAAGACTTGGCACGGAATGGTCAAAACTGGCAAACACAGCGCCGCCACGGGCCGCCACTTTCAGCTTGGTCAAACCGTGGTGTTTGAGGTCAAAATCGGCCGGCATGCCGCCCACCACCCGCATGCCGTCCCCCGAATCCTGGCGAATGCCGCGGCGAAAGGGCACACCCTGCAAATCGCCCTTGAGGTTGTAATTCCACTGGTGGTAGGGGCATACCAGCTCGGTCTTGTTGCCGCTTCTCTCGCGGCAAAACGCCACGCCGCGGTGCGCGCAACGGTTCTCGACGACGTTGATAGACGTGTCCTTATCGCGGATCAGGATGACGGAACGCTCACCGATTTTTGTGCGTTTAAAGTCACCGGGATTCGGTATTTCAGCTTCCAGCCCGACGTAACACCAGTGGCCTTTGTAGAAAAAACGCGCCAGCTCTTCGCGATAGACCGACTCGTCGGTGTAGGCCGCATACGGGATGCGGCTGCTGCTGCCATTGGCCCAGCGAACGGGGGATTCAACAACGCCAGTCATATCAGTCAGCTCCTCTGTGTGTCGCGGCGGACCGCTCTTTTGCCGGGTGGCCGGCGCCATTTGAAAGAAATTCTAATCTTCAGCGACCGACACCGGGCCGCCATGCCCGCGTGGGGGCAAAATAACCCACGCCCTTCAATTTCACATAACAACCATGAAAAACAAGAAAACGCTGGTATTGATTGCACTGATCGCGCTCATCGCGCTGTTTTTCATTTTTGACCTTGGTCGATTTTTCAGCCTGACCTACATCAAGGCCCAACAAGGAAACTTCGCCGAGTTGTACGCGCAACGCCCGGCCATGGTGATCTCGGCCTTTTTTGTGATCTACGTCGGGGTGACGGCCCTCTCATTGCCGGGCGCGGCCATCATGACGCTGGTGGGTGGAGCCATTTTCGGGTTGGGTACCGGCACGCTGATCGTCTCGTTTGCCGCCAGCATTGGCGCTACTTTGGCCTTCCTTGCCGCCCGATTTGTATTGGGCGAGTCGGTGCAAAACAAGTTTGGCGCGAGGTTGGCCGAAATCAACAAAGGGATTGAAAAGGAGGGCGCGTTTTACCTGTTCACCCTGCGCCTGGTTCCTTTGGTGCCGTTCTTTGTCATCAACCTGCTGATGGGTTTGACCCACATGAAAACCTGGACTTTCTATTGGGTCAGCCAGGTTGGCATGTTGCTGGGCACCATGGTCTATGTGAATGCCGGCACGCAGCTGGCCAAGATCGATTCGCTCAAAGGCATCTTGTCGCCCGGCTTGATCGGCTCGTTTGTGCTGCTCGGCATTTTCCCATTGATCGCGAAGAAGATTGTTGACACGGTGAAGGCGCGCAAGGTGTACGCCAAATGGAACCATTTGAAGCCGCAATCGTTTGACCGCAACCTGGTGGTGATTGGCGGGGGCGCCGGCGGTTTGGTGTCTGCGTACATCGCGGCGGTGGTGAAGGCCAAGGTGACGCTGGTGGAGGCGCACAAAATGGGCGGCGATTGCCTGAACTACGGCTGCGTGCCAAGCAAGGCATTGATCAAGAGCGCGAAACTGGCGGCGCAAATGAAACACGGCGCACAGTACGGCTTGAGCGACACCGAGGCGCGATTCAGCTTCAAAGCCGTGATGCAGCGCATCCACGCCGTGATTGCCGCCATTGAACCGCATGACAGTGTGGAACGGTACACCGGCCTGGGCGTGGAGGTGCTGCAGGGGTACGCGAAGATCGTCAATCCGTGGACCGTTGAAATCGCCCTCAATGGCGGCGGCACACAGACCCTCACGACGCGCTCCATCGTCATCGCGGCTGGCGCGCAGCCTTTTGTGCCGCCGCTGCCGGGCATCAACGACGTGGGTTATGTCACCAGCGACACGCTCTGGGACGAGTTCCTGAAACTTGACGAGATCCCCAAGCGCATGGTGGTTTTGGGCGGCGGGCCGATCGGCTGCGAGCTGGCGCAAAGTTTCCAGCGCCTGGGATCAGAGGTGACGCAGGTCGAGATGGCTCCGCGCATCATGATCCGCGAAGACGAAGAGGTTTCAGAACTGGCCAAAAAGTCGCTGTTGGCCGACGGCGTACAGGTGCTGACGGGCCACAAAGCACTGCGTTTTGAAATAGCCGAGGGCGCCAAGGCCATCGTCGTGGAACATCAGGGCCAGGAGATCCGCATCGAGTTTGACGCGCTGCTGTGCGCGGTGGGCCGTGTGGCGCGCCTCTCGGGCTATGGTCTGGAGGAGCTCGGCATACCGACCAACCGCACCGTCACGACCAACGAATACCTGGAAACCATTTACCCCAACATTTTGGCTGCGGGCGATGTGGCCGGGCCGTTCCAGTTCACCCACACGGCCGCGCATCAGGCCTGGTATGCGGCGGTGAACGCGCTGTTTGGCACTTTCAAGAAATTCAAGGCGGATTATTCGGTGATTCCCTGGGCCACCTTCATCGACCCCGAAGTGGCCCGTGTTGGACTGAACGAGCAGGAAGCGAAAGAGAAGGGCATTGCCTACGAGGTGGTGAAATACTCGCTGGATGACCTGGACCGCGCCATTGCCGACAGCGAAACCCACGGTTTCGTGAAGGTGCTCACGGTGCCTGGAAAAGACAAAATATTGGGCTGCACCATCGTGGGTGTGCACGCCGGTGATTTGCTGGCCGAATACGTGCTCGCCATGCGCCACGGCCTGGGGCTGAACAAAATCCTCGGAACCATCCATACCTACCCGACTCTGTCAGAAGCCAACAAATACGCGGCGGGCGAATGGAAGCGGGCCCACCAGCCTGAAAAGTTGTTGGCTTGGGTACAAAAATATCACGTGTGGAGAAGAGGTTAAGATGAATAATGAATTTATTTCACGCAGAAATACAATTAAATTTGTAGCGGGATTGGTAGTAATTACGAGACTTAATGTCTCATTTTCTCAGACTACGCCTGTACTTGATACAAATTATGCGGCTTGGGATGGTTTGCTGAAAAAACACGTGAAGTGGCTGCCCGACAACAAGCAGTCCCGCGTCAATTACAAAGGTTTTGCGGCCGATCGCGCCGAGCTGAAGAAAGTGCTGGACGGCATGACCGCCGTCACCAAAGCTGACTTCGACAAACTCGGCCGCGAGCAGCAGATGGTGTTCTTCATCAACGCCTACAACGCCTTCACGGTTGAGCTGATTTTGACCAAATACCCCGACCTCAAGTCGATCAAAGACTTGGGCTCCTTCGTTTCCGCGCCGTGGAAGAAAAAATTCTTCACGCTGTTGGGCGAAGAGCGCCACCTGGACTGGATCGAACACGAACAGCTGCGGCCGCGTTACAACGAGCCGCGCGTGCATGTGGCGGTGAACTGCGCCAGCATTGGCTGCCCGGCCCTGTTCCCCGAGGCCTTCACGGCGGCAAAGCTGGACGCGCAGCTCGAAGACGGCATGCTGCGGTTTTTGGGTGACCGCACGCGCAACCGTTACGCCGACGGCAAGCTGGAAGTCAACATGATTTTCAAGTGGTTCCGCGAGGATTTTGAAAAAGGCAACAAGGGTTTCAGCAAACTCGAAGACGTATTTGCGAAATACGCGGACCAGCTGGCATCGAACCCCGCCGACCGCGAGAAACTCCGGGCAAAGACCGTCTCAGTCTCCAATCTGGACTACGACTGGTCGCTCAATGATCTGGGGCGTTAAGCGCTGTTTTTACCGGGTTCTGTTCAGCGCCCTGGTTTTGGCGCCCCTCGTTGCGCCGCTGCGGGCGCAGGAGATTCAAGCCTTTTCGAGCAGCAAGTCAGACACCTTGCCTGCGCCATGGCGCCTGGTTGGTTTGCCCAAGGGCAAGGCGCCGCTGGCCCAGTTGGACATTACAACGCTGGGTTACGAGCGCGTGTTGCGCTTGGCAACCGACAAGTCATATGGCACCGCGCTGCATGAACTGAACCCGGCCGTGCCGGCGCAAGGCCGCATGCTCAAATGGCGTTGGCGGCTGGAGCAAGCCTTGCCGACGGCCGACCTGAAGCTCAAGGAAGCCGATGACGCGCCCTTGAAGGTTTGCGCGATGTTTGACATGCCTTTGGACAAACTCGGCTTCTGGGAGCGCAACTTGGTGCGTCTGGCGCGCAGTTCAAGTGGTGAAAATATTCCAGCCGCTACCTTGTGTTACGTCTGGGACCAAAAGCTGCCGGTGGATTCGAGCTTGCCCAACGCGTATTCAAAACGCGTGCGTTACATCGTTCTGGATTCCGGCCCACAAAAACTCGGTCAATGGGTAAGCCATGAACGCGATCTGGCGGCCGACCTGCAACGGGCATTTGGCCACGAATTCAACACGCCGCCACCCTTGATCGCGCTGGCGGTGGGCGCCGATTCCGACAACACCCTGGGCAAGAGCCTGGCTTACGTAGGTGACCTCGTGTTGTACGGCAAAGGCAGTGAGGTCAGGAAGTCAGAATGATCGGCTCCAGCGCATCGCCCTGAGGGAGGATGCGGCCAATGATGGCGGTGTGCAGATAGCCTAATTCACGCAATGCCGTGACGCAGGCGTCCACCCGGTCAGCGGGCACGCTGGCGAGCAGCCCGCCAGCCGTTTGCGGATCAAAAATCAACGGGTACCGCGGATGGTTCACCCAGTCTTCCTGATTGCGCAATGCCCGTCGCAGGCGCACGTTGGCGCTTTGCAGCGAACTCACGATGCCGTTGGCCACACACTCTTCTGCGCCGTCGAGCATCGGGATTTTGGACATGAACAGTTCAGCGTCCACACCGGACGGGCGCGTCATTTCCACCAAATGGCCCAGGAGGCCAAAACCGGTCAAATCCGTGCAGGCAGTGGTGCCGTATTCGCGCAGGCATTTCGCGCCCAGGCGGTTGGAAACCACCATGGATTGCAGCGCCGCGTCAATCCAGCGGCCTTTGGCGGCAATCCGCGCGTGCGCCGCAAACAGGGTGCCGGTGCCGACCGGTTTGGTGAGGATCAACATATCGCCGGGGCGCATGCCCCCTTTGCGCAAAGCCGCCTGGTCGTTGTCGTCAATCAGGCCGTTCACCGCAAAACCCAAGGCCAGTTCCTTGCCTTCCCCGGTGTGGCCACCGACCAATGCGCAGTTCGCCTCGCGCAGCACATCCATGGCGCCGGTCATCATCTGAAAAAGGATGTCTTCGGTTTTTGACTCCAGCCCCGGCGGCACGGTGACGACCGCAGTGGCGGTTTGCGCCTCGCCCCCCATGGCCCAGATGTCGCCCAGGGAATGGTTCGCCGCTACTTTGCCAAAGATGTAGGGGTCGTCGATGAAGGAGCGGAAAAAATCGATGGAATGCACCATCGCTTTGCCGGGCGGCACCCGAACCACAGCGGCATCATCCGGGTCTTTGAGGCCGATCAGGACCTCGTCGCGATCCACGGGATGAAGATTGCCCAGGGCGCGCGCCAACACCGTCGCGCCGACCTTGGCGCCACAGCCGCCGCAGCGCATCGCAATGGCGGAGATCGCCTGCAGGGACTCTTCTTGCGTGAGTTTGACGGCACCTTGCGCAGCTGCGGAACCTGAACCTCCAGACTTTGCAGAGTCGTCCATCTGCGGCAGTTCACTGAATTTGGCCATGAAGCGCCGGTCAATCCAGTCTTTCCACTTCCACACCCAATCGCCTGCGAAACCGAGCCATCCCCGTGAAGCAATGGCGTATTTGTCGCCCGTGCTGATGAGCGCGAGCCATGTTTGCTGGGGGTGATAGTCACTGAGCGCAATGCCGGCTACGGCGCGACGCAGATTTTCGGTGAGCGGCGGGCCCTGGCGTACCGCAAAAACACCGGCTTTTTCAAGCTTGAAGTTGATCATGCTGGCGATGTCGCCGGCCGCGAAAATGCGCGGGTCAGTAACAGTTTGCAGGTTGTCGTTCACTTCGATGAAGCCATCACCATCGAGTTTCAACCCGGTCTCCCGCAGCCAGGGCGCGCCGCCCGCCCGGGTTACCCACACGACTTCATCTGCCACCACTGTGAGACCCGACGCAGTGGTCAGTTGACCGGCTTCAACCCGGGTGACTTCAGCGCTCAGGTGCAGCGTGACACCCCGGCGCGCCAAAACGGCCTGGAAGCGCCGCTGAACACCCAGGTTGTGGGTTGGCAATATCGCGCTGCTGCTGGTGAGCAGGTGAAAAGCCAATTCGTCCGGGTTCCGGTGGAGCTTACGCAATTCATTGCGAAGGCGCCATTGCATGGCCAACAGGAGCTCTACCCCGCCAGCGCCGCCACCGACAACCGCGATGGTGGTTTTCCCTGGGTGTTTTTGCACCCGCTCCAACAGCGCCAGCCAGCGCTCGTTGAAGCGCTGGATGGGTTTCACCGGCACCGCGTTTTCAGCCGCGCCGGCCACGCTGCTTAGGTGGGGCGTAGAGCCGATATTGATCGACAACTCGTCATACGGCACCGGCGGGCGGTTGCGGCACACAACCTTTTGGTTGGCACGGTCCAGGCTGATCACTTCGTCGCGGTACAGGCGCGCACCGGCGAAGACACACAGGCGGCTCAGGTCGATGTGGACCTCGTCATAGTCGTAATGGCCGGCCACATACCCGGGCAACATGCCGGAGTAGGGCGTGTGCATGTCGGTGCAGATGAGTGTCAGGCGCACCCCGGGAATCGGCTTCATGCCGAATTTTTTGAGAACGATCACATGGCTGTGACCGCCCCCGACCAGAACGATGTCTCTGAGAACCGGCTGCTCACTGGCCTGCATGTGTGTCTTTCAACAAGGCCCTGACCAGTTTGATCAGGGCCGATTTTTCTTTTTCCGGCGCAAACAGCGCCGCCCGTTGCTCACACAGGTGTTCGAGCCTTCGATACAGGCTGGTTGGCGCGAAACCACTGCCTTCGGTTTGCTCGCGACGCAGCCGGGTGAGCAGGCCGGCCAGCGCGCTGGCGTTGCCGACCTCAAAATACCCGGGGTATTTTCCGCCCAGCATGCCCACATTGCCGTCCACCCGCGAGGCCAACACCGGCGTGCCGCTGCAAGCCGCTTCCATGACCACGTGGGCGCCGCCCTCCATTTTGCTGGCGTGCACCAGCAGGTGGGCGCGTTGAATATGGCGCCGGGTGGCTTCATGGCTTAAACCGCCCAGCCAGCGGTAGTGGGGACACGCGGCAGCCGTCGCGCGCGCTTGGGCCGCCAGATCGGCATCCAGCGGGTCGCCGATATGGTCAATTCGGATGCAACTGTCCGGTTTTAGCAGACGTGAGGCCGCATACAGGGTTTGCGGCAGCTTTTCATCACGCAAATGGCCGACCATCACGACCCGCAGGTGGCGCGTGGTTTTCGCGTGTTTCTCGCGTGCTGTGGCGGATTGAAAAACGATCTCAGTTTTGCTGCGGTGTACCGCTGGCAGTTGTTCAGGGCCTTTTTCCTGCAGTACGACCAAGATCCGTGCGAGTTTCAGGGATTGCCTTGCCGATGGGTCGGTCGCGATATCGCGGTACAGGTCGGTGCCCGTCAGCACCACACACAGGCCCGGCGCACGGTCGTTGGCGCTGCGGGATTCAGCCCAGGCGGCAATGTCGCTTGCCGATCGTCGCGCATGCAGCGCCAGCATCACATCCTGAGGTTCGCCGCGCCACTTCTGGTCGATGGTGACGTCAAATTCAGTTCTCAAAAACCTGGCCCAACGCCACGCGGTTTGCCAGTTGCCGTTGTTGGCTTTGGCGGCGGCTGGCGTGATGATCAGGACGCGGGATTTGCTGGGCTCGTGCATGAAAGGTGGATGGATTGGGACTGTTGCACGGCCAGCCGGGTTGGTCGCTGCGAGGCTGCAATTATTACAAGTGGTTTGCGAGCAGGAATTTGAAACCCTTTTCGCTGCAGAAAAACCGGCAATCGGGTCTAATCTGACTCCCTTTTTTAAACTTTTCTAGGAGTTCGATCATGGTCAGTTTTTCCCCTTCCCGTACGTTTCGCGCGTTGATGACCTGTGCCGTCGTTTTGTTCGGCTCCTTATGTCACGCGCAGCAGGTTTTTCGCGTCACTACTATCCCTGAGGAAGCGGCAACTGAGCAGATACGCAAGTTCACGCCCTTGGCCAACTATCTTGAGAAGCAATTGGGGGTTAAAGTTGAGTTCACACCAGTCACCGACTATCCGGCAGCCGTTGAATCGCTGGTGAACAAAAAGGTTGATCTCGTCTGGTTTGGTGGTTTTACCTTCGTGCAGGCGAGCCTGAGATCCGGCGGTAAAATTGTGCCTCTGGCCCAACGCGAAGAAGACACCCGTTTCCAATCCGTATTCATCGCCAAAACCGATTCGGGTATCAAAACCATCGCCGACATGAAAGGCAAGCAGGTATCGTTTGGCTCGCAGAGCAGCACCTCAGGCCACCTGATGCCGCGCAGTTTTTTGCTGCAAGCCAACATCAATCCTGAAAAAGATTTCCGTCGCATCGCTTATAGCGGCGCGCACGATGCCACCATTGCGTCGGTGGTCAGTGGCAAAGTTGACGCCGCTGCGCTGGACATCACCGTCTGGAACAAGTTTGTGGCTGAAAACAAGGTTGACACCAAAGCCGTGGACGTGTTTTTCAAAACACCGCCTTATTTCAATTACAACTGGTCCGTCCACGCCGACATGCCCGTCGCCCAGCAGGAGAAGGTCAAGGCAGCGTTGTTGGGCTTGACTGCCGCCAACCCTGAGCATGCGGAGATTCTCAAGCTCAACCGTGCCACGCGTTACTTGGCGACGACGCCTGAAAACTACAAAGGCCTGGAATCGGCCGCCCGCAGCGCTGGTTTGTTATGAGCTTGGCCTTGCACCCCCCCAAAAACCATCCATCAAACACCATGAGTAGGCAGGTTTGAACTTTGAACTGCAAGGCGTCAGCGCGCGCCATCCGGCTGCGCGGGCGGGTGCGGCTGCTGCACTGAAGCCGTTGAACCTCAGCATTCGCGCAGGCGAGCACGTGGCAGTGATTGGGCCGTCTGGCGCTGGCAAGACAACGCTATTGCAAGTGCTGGCATGCTCTTTGCCGCCTCTGACGGGCAGCCTGAGGCTTGACGGTCAGTTGCCATGGCTGTTGGCCCGCCGGGCGTTGCAGAGCCTGCGTGGCAGCCTGTTTCTGGCGCCGCAAGTGCCGCCTTTACCGCCGCGCCAGCGCGTCGTCACGGCGGTGCTGGCCGGCCGCCTGCCACGGATGAGCTTGCTGGCCAGCGTGCGCTCCTTGCTCTACCCAGACGACATTCCAGCCGCATACGATGCGCTGGATCGATTTGATTTGGCGGACAAACTGTTCGACCGCGTGGATCGCCTATCGGGCGGCGAGCGCCAGCGTGTGGGCCTGGCCCGCGCGCTGCTGACGCCGGCCAAGGCTTGGTTGATTGACGAGCCATTGTCGGCGTTGGATCCCGCGCGCTCGCGCCAGGCGATTGCCACATTGTTGGAGGGCGCTCAAGCGCGCAGTGTGACGCTGGTGACCACTTTGCATCAAGTTGAGGTGGCGCTGGCACATTTCCCGCGGATCGTGGGATTGCGAGAAGGCGCTTTGGAATTCGACCTCCCGGCCGCTGAAGTGACGCAAGCGCGCTTGACGAAGCTTTACGACCAATACGAGAGTGAATTGCAGGGCCCGGCACCGGCTTCAACTGCGCAGATGCCTGCACCAGCGCCCCTGCCTGCAGTGATGCATTGCCGATGAAGCGAGCAGCAACATGACAGGCGCGACACAGGCGGCAGGAATGCCACCCACGCGCGACCCGGCCTGGCTTTCCCGGCTTTTCTGGATCACTGCCGGCGTTGTGGTGTTGTGGCCCTTGGGAGTTGGCACGGAGTTCCGGCCCTGGGTGCTTTTCGAGCCGCAAAACCTCAGGATCAGCGGTCAATTCATCGCGAGTTTTTGGCCCTTGGCGTTTGACCTCGAATTTCTCCGCTTGGTCGCGCGCGAGACCTGGCGCACTGTGGCCATGGCCACGGCTGGCATCAGCCTGGCGCTGGTTTTGGCCATTCCACTGACGCTGCTGTCAACCCGAGTGCTTTCGGTCTCGGCGCTGTCCGGACGCATGGCGCGCGCGCCGTTTTGGTTGCGCCAGGCGATTCGTTGGCTGTTGATTGTGCTGCGCAGCATTCCCGAACTCGTGTGGGCGCTGGTGTTTGTGCGGGTGGTGGGCTTGGGGCCCACTGCAGGGGTTCTGGCCATTGCGCTGACCTATGGCGGCATGCTGGGAAAGGTGTACAGCGAAATTCTTGAAAGTGGCGAAACCCACGCCACCGAAACCTTGATGCGCAATGGCTCAGGCAGGCTTCAGGCATTCTCTTACGGACTGCTGCCCAGCAACGCGCCTGAGTTGACAAGTTACACCGTGTACCGATGGGAGTGCGCCATTCGCTCCTCTGTGGTGCTGGGCTTCGTCGGGGCCGGTGGCCTGGGACAGCAACTGGACAATTCCATGAAAATGTTCAATGGGGGCGAAGTCGCTACGATGCTGGTGGTGTTCATGGCCTTGGTCGCATTGGCTGACCAGGCAAGCGCTTGGCTGCGCCGCAGTTTGGGGTAGGCCGTGCCCAGACAAGTTCGACAAGTTCGCGCTGCCAATTCGCCGTACAAACTGCCGCCGCCGCTGTTCAACGCGCGTTGCAAAGCGTGCTGGTTCACGGCGGGATTGTTTGCTTTGGTACTGGCTAGTTTTTGGACCTTGGACCTGCGTTGGGGCGCGTTTTTATCGTTCGAGGCCGCCCGAAGCATGGGGCGTTTTGTCTCTGAATTTTTTCCACCTGACCTCTCACCGGAATTCGTGATGAAGGTCGCCATTGGCACTTGGGAAACCCTTGCCATGTCGGCCCTGGGAACCATTTTGGCTGCTGTGGCTGGCCTTGCGCTGGCCTTGCCCGCCGCACGCACGCATGCGGCAGACGCAGCCTGGAGCCGCCGACCCACGCGACTGGCGCTCAACGCCCTGCGGTCTATTCCCGAACTGGTTTGGGCGGCCCTCCTGCTGATTTCAGCGGGTTTAGGGCCTTTTGCCGGTACTTTGGCCTTGGCCTTGCACACCACGGGTGTGCTGGGCAGGTTGTTTGCGGAGGCGGTTGAAAACGCGCCAGCAGGGCCAGGCGAGGCGCTGCGTGTACAAGGTGTGGGCAATGGGCGCGTCTTTCTCTTTGCCACACTGCCGCAGGTGCTGCCGCAACTGATGAGTTACACGCTGTACCGGTGGGAAAACAACATCCGCGCGGCAGCTGTGTTAGGCGTGGTGGGCGCAGGCGGACTCGGTCAACTGCTGTCTTTTCACATGGGGCTGTTCCAGATGGGCAAAACGGCAACTGTTCTGGGCGCGATGCTGCTCCTGGTTGCTTTGGTTGATGCTGTGAGCTACATCAGCCGGCAACGCTTGTCGAAGTGAGATGGGTCGCCGCTCTTTGAGGCACACAAACTGGAGAAATCATGAAATTGATAAAAGTGATGGTTCTTGGGATCCTGCTGGCCTGGCTTTCAGCCTGCGGCACACCGTATGCAACTGTTCCCAACCGCAGCGCTGAACCCGTCATGTTGTTGGGTTACGACCCTGTGGCGTATTTCACAAAGGGTTCGCCGACTCGGGGGCGAGCGGAACACAAAGTCAGCCTGCCTGAACGCACCTATTATTTCGAGAGCGCAGACAACCAGGCCCTTTTTGCAGCCGCGCCGGGCAAATACGAGCCCCAATACGGTGGCTTTTGCGCCAGCGGTGCGGCGTTTGCCATCAAGCTCGGCAGCGACCCAACCTCATGGCAAATTTACGAGGGGCGCCTGTTTATTTTTGGCGACGTCTTGGGTCAAACCGCCTGGCAACTGGATCCTGCGTGGAACATCGGTCACGGCGACCGTTTGTGGCCTGACATTAAGGACCAGGGTTGGCGCGGCGCGTCCCTGAAGGCCTATGTGTCCAAGGTGCCGCACTACAAATCCGGGAAAGACATTCGCGCCGAGTACGATGTGAAAAACCCGGGCAAACCTTGGCCGGTCTACGACGTCGGCTCAATGATGGCCAATTTGTTCACCAAACCGCCGGGTTGGCGGGCTGCCGAAGGCCACAGCCAGCCCGCACTCGGCTACCCGCAATAGTTACTGTGGCTCTATCTTGGCGTCTTTGATCGCCTTGGCCCACTTGGTGGTTTCAAGGCGATTGCGTTGCGCCAGGGCTTCGGGCGTTCCCGGTTCCACGGCGAACCCCAGTGACGCAAATTTCTCCTGGATGTCCTTGCTCTGCGCCGCCAGGTTGATCGCCTGATTAAGCCGCGCGACAGCCTCTGGCGGGGTTCCAGCAGGTGCAAACACGGCGAAATAGGCGATCAGCTCGTAGTCCTTGAGGCCGAGGGCTTCGTTGACGGTTGGCAATTCAGGAATGGCCGCTGAGCGCTTGCTTGAGGTGACTGCCAGCCCCCGAATTTTTCCACCCTTGATCTGGGGCAATGTGACGGCAAAGTCAGCGCTGAACATCATGACCTGCCCGCCAATCAGGTCGGTCATCGCAGCGGGACCGCTCTTGTAGGGCACATTGGTCATCTGGACGCCAGCCATGCTGGCCAGGACTTCCGACGAAACCAGTTGTGACGTGCTCGCGCTGGCAAATGTGACCTGGCCGGGTTTGGCCTTGGCAAGGTCAATGAATTCGCGCAGGGTTTTGGCCGGCACGTCGTTGTTGATGGCAACAATCAATGGAACCGAGCCCAGGTAGCCCACGGGCGCAAAGGCTTTGTCCTGGTCGTAGGGCAGCTGCTTCATCAGGAACTTCAGCGCCGCATTGGTGCTGTTGGTGCCAATCAGGATGGTGTAGCCGTCCGGCGCCGATTTGGCAGCCGCATCGGCTCCCAACATGCCGTTGACGCCCGCTTTGTTCTCAACGACGATTGTCTGGCCGAGCGACTCGGACATTTTGGCCGCAAAAGCGCGACCGATCTGGTCAGTCGCGCTGCCGGCCGCAAATGGCACGATCGCCTTGATGGGCTTGTTGGGATAAGGCTGCGCGGTTGCGCAAACGGCCCACGCAGTGGCTGCAAAAAGCAGCAGGGATTTGAGCTTCATGGGAGTTCCTTTAAATGGGGATGGCTTCAGGGCTTTTTGGCTTTGGCGGCGGTGACATCGGCCGCGAGTTCCTCGCCCGAGCGGTAATGTGGCACACGGAAGGTCAGGCGCTTGGCGCGCTGGAAAAAGCTGTTGCTGCCCGCAACTTCTTCTTTCCAGTATTTCTCGGCCAATGCCAGGTTGCGGGGAACATCGATATCGAATCCATCGCGGGAGCCCTGGCCCCCAAACATGTACAACTTGCCGTTGATCATCTTGAAGCTGTCTGCATCACCGCCCCACGGAATGCCATACACGATGCCATTGGCGCAATAACCGCCGTACTCGGGGAGGTATTTTTTGGGTTCCTTGTCAAACAGCGCCTTGTTTTCGGCATTGGCAAAACGGAAAACCACACCTTCGTAGACGCTCTTGAACTGGTTGCTGCCCTGGGTGTATTTGCCTTGGGTGAAGTAGGTGGTGACGTCCGCCCCCTTGAGCATGACGCGGCTGTCCTGCGCGTCAGCGACCGCGTTGACCGGTCGCAATGAGCCTGACGGGTTTTGCGCGTCAAGGGCGGCGCAACCGGCAAGTGACAGTGCGACGGAAATCGCAAGAACGGTGATTGGATTGGGTCGAAAAGCGCTCATGTTTTGGATTCTCCTATGGATGAAATCAAGGGGTTTAACGAGTCGGTCAACAATGACAAGGCTGCCGATTTTGGCCGAACGGCGTGCCGGGGTTTATCTTCAACCCGGTCTTCGACAAACGGCGCGGGCCATTCCAACAGGGCGCTCAGTTGGCCGGCACGGTGTTGCAGGTCACGCCAGTCGCGCCCGCCGAGGTGGGCGATTCCGTACCGGTAGCTGCCAAGCCACTTGAAGTCGCGATCGACGGCGCCGTTGCCCTTGGGAAATGGCATCAACAGCGCGTCTGGGAACTGCTCCTGGACCCGCGCCTCCTGCAGCCTGCTGGGCATCTTGACGCGATGCGAGACGTCGAAACTGCGGTAAACCAGACTGGATGCGACACCGGCCGTTGGCGCCTGCGTTGGCAACGTGTCCGGGTGTTCCCCGTTGGCCAGGGCCAGTGCGATTCCATGCAGGTCGATGCCGCGCACCCGCAAGTACAGGTCTGAAAACTGCGACGCCATGCGCGGATTGAACTCAATGATGGTGATTTTGTCTGTGGCCGGATCATGGAAAAATTCCATGTTGAAGAGGCCGTGGTTGAAGCCGACCTCGGTCAGGAATTTTTGTGCGTAGACCAGCGCACGCTGCTGCACGGTGTTGGGCAGGCGGCTCGGGTAGTCCCACCGCATGAATGACTGGGTGCCCGGGTACATAACCGCGTCCACCACGCCCAGCATTTCCACTTTGCCTTGCCAGACAAAACCGTCGAGATTGAATTGTGGCGCGTTGACGGTTTCTTCAACCATCAGGCGATGCGCGCTGGGATTGCCGGGCATGCGTTTCTGAAAAACCCGCTCAAAAGGCTCCACGAGGTGGCGGATGATCCACAACTCAAAAGCGCCAAAACGGGTGTGCCGGTGTAAATCTTCACGCGATTTCACGACCTGTGCCAGCACCGAAAAAGCCGCTTTCACGGGTTTTACAAAGGCCGGGTAACGCAAACCCTCGGGAATCGGCGCGCCATACTCGGCGTCAAGCACCTGCGCTGCAATGCTGGCTTCAGGACAAATGCGATTGAGAACCTGGCGCGCGTACAACTTGTGTTGGCAGGCCAGAACGGCATTGACGGAGGTTCCCGGCCAGCCCATGCGCTCAGCCAGCAAGGCAGCCGTCAGTGCCCCAAACTGCTCCTGGCAGGAGACAACAGCCCGCCAGCCGGCCAAAGTGGCGCGTTTTGCCAGCCGGTCCACCGTGCGTTCAATGTCGAAAAACGCCAGTTGTGCGTTGCTTGGAAAAGAGAACAGGTCAAAGCCAGCCTGGTCTGGCGGTGCGTGGCCCGTGGCGCTGGAAGCGCGGGCAAATCCAATGGCGTCGAAGTCGTAATTGAAAACGGCCAGGGTTGTGTTTTTTTTCATGGGGTGTTCAGGCGTGCACTGCCGCTATTTTCGCTGCGGCCTGCAGGGTGGATTTGTAACCGGCCAAAATGGCTCGTTCGCGGAATTCTCGGGAAAGGTTGACCCAATAGCCAAACTCGGGGTGAAGTGTCAAATCGGCGGCGCGCGCGTCGGGTTCTGTCAACAAGCGCTTGCGCAAATCGCCTGAGCGATAGCGGTCAGCACCGGCCGGCGCCTTGTCTTCATGGGCCGAAGCGTCGATGGCCAACACCCGCAAAGCCCCGAGCTGGCGTGCAATCCGCACGGGCAGGGGCTGATACAGGTCTGGATCAACGTACTGTTGGCCTCGGATTCTCACAGGCGTAAATTGGCCTTCAATGGCGCTGCTGGCCTGGACGGCCAACCCGGTGTCGCCAGCATTGAAGCCGACAATTGCCGCGTCACCTCGACGGGCAGCGACACACACGACGGGTGTACGCAGTTGCTCCAGCATCTTGCCGTCAACCTCACGCCGCACCAGGTCCGCGATGGCAGCGCCACTGAGTCGCTCGGAGCCGCCCATGGCATAACGCCCGAGCCCGGTCAATTGCAGCTCCAGTGCCATTTGTTCGACTTCCAGAGCCGAGCGCCCCGCGCCATAAACGACGGCCACCAGCGCGCCAACCGATGCGCCCACCAGCAAATCCGGTTTGTGCCCGAGTTCGGCCAACGCCTTGATCACGCCGACATGGACGAACCCACGCGGCCCGCCTGAGCTCAGCACCCAGGCCACACGCGGTTTTTGCGCCAATGGGACACTTTTGGGCGCTTCGGCATCGCTGTGGTCTGCGTCCGGCGCGAGGGTGCAGCCGGCCAGCACGCTCGCGCCCAATCCGCAGAGGCCTGCCATCATTTGGCGGCGTGCGGGTTGTGCGGGATGGTCCTCAACAATTGAAGTGCGCAAAAGGCTTGTCTCAGTGAGTCGTTGTGGCTCGATTTTCAAGGAAATACAGTGCGAAAACCTGCGAATATGTCCGAGCGTTGCGGCAGGAAAAAGTTCCTGTAACGCGGATCGTGCATGCGCGCATGCGTTGCGAATGCGCCACCCCTGAGTTCGCGGTGATTGCCAAACCACGGCTGTGAATATTCACGGTAGGGCCCAGGCACGAAGCCGGGATAGGGCTGGAATGTGTCCGCCGTCCACTCCCAAACCGAGTGGCCCCATTCAAAACCAGGCGCCGTCAAGGCGGCGTGCTCCCATTCAGCAGCGGTGGGCAGGCGGCGTCTGGCCCAGAGGCAGTAGGCTTCTGCTTCAAAGGCGTTGATGTGGATCACGGGCGTCGAACCGTCGAGTGTTACCCATTGGTCAAACCACAACTTTTGCCAACCACCCGAAGCATTTTTTCGCCATTTTTTCGGATGGCTCAATGGCGTTTTGGCGCGCCATTCGCCCGCCAGTGCAGGCCAGAACGCGGGCTCGTCGTAACCGCCGGCATCCACAAATCGGCTGAATTCGAAGGCGCTCACGGGGTTGGCGCCAATCTCGAAGGGCTCAAGGTGGACGTCCAGGCCCGCACATTCGTTGTCGAAAGCAAACCCCACCTGGCCCGCAGTTTTACCGATTTGCACGACGCTACCAGGCACCTGCAGGTTGCTTGCATGCGCAATGGGCAACAACCTCGAACCCGCGGGCGCCGGATAGGCCAGTTCAGAACGCAGCCACCACAGGGCTTCGGCGTGCATGTCCTCGTGAAACAACGCGAGGCGATGGAAATAAAGGTCAGCATCCTGCGAACCCTCTGGTGTCACCGGGATTGTTTGCAGGGCCGCCAGGCTGGCCTCAAGCTGCGCCGCCAACAAATCTTTGAGCTTGGCGCGTGAAGGCAGTGGTTTGGACCAGCGCGCCGGGTGGTCCAGGCGGGCCGAATCGAAGTGGGCGTCCGGCCCGACAAAACGTGGTGCAACCGGGCTGTGGGCGAAGCCGCGCGCATCACGCCCGTGTGGGCTGCGCAGTGTCCAATATTCGGCGAACCAGGCCAGGTGCGCCAGCTCCCAGGCAATGGGGTTGATGCCGCTCTGGCAGGGTGGAAGCCATTGAGCGTCTGTCAGGTCGTCAACGCAAGCCCAAGTGCGCTCTCGCGTGTTGCGCAAAGCGAGGGCGAGGTCCGGGCCGGCAAGTTGGCGAGCGTCCAATTCAGTCAAGCGGGTATTGAGGTTGGCTGGGAGTATGCCATCGCGCGCCCAGCTCAAAAAGACCGTGGCCCGCGGGCTTGTGGATGAGTCGCGAGCGTCACTGGATTCTTACTGCGCCGCCCGAAAAACAGGGCAGCAAACGGATTTGTTGAAAAATCTCGTTAAATTTTAAACTAAAAATATATTTGATAATAAAAAATACATTATTTTATCTAAAAATATAGCAATAACTTCATATAATATTTGACTTAATAGCGAAAAAAATATACCAAATAATTATTAAAAATGAAAATAAAAAAAGCACCGGGGCTTTTGACCCAGGTGCTTGATTCGTTTTTTGTTATTTTTTGGCTCCTCGACCTGGGCTCGAACCAGGGACCTACGGATTAACAGTCCGGCGCTCTACCAACTGAGCTATCGAGGAATAAGCCTTCGATTATAGCGCGAGTTTTTGCATGATTCTGGCAGCGGCGGCCTCTGGATCCTTCGCCGCAGTGAGCGCGCGCACGACGGCAACGGCGCCCACACCACTTAGCAAAACGTCGTCAAGTTTGCGTTCGTCAATGCCACCAATCGCTACCAGAGGGTAGTCACGCAGCAGCCCCGCATAAGCCGCCAGTCGGCCTGGCCCCTGCGGCGGCGTGACCATGCGCTTGAGGGTGGTGGCGTACACCGCGCCCATCGCGATATAGCTGGGGCTGACGCGGTCGGCGATCAGCATTTCAGCGTAACCGTGGCTGCTCAAGCCCAACCGCAGACCGGCCTTGCGAATGGCGGCGAGGTCGGCATTGTCCAGATCCTCCTGTCCAAGGTGCACGCCGTAAGCACCGGCGTCGATGGCGGCTTGCCAGTGGTCGTTGATGAAAAGCAGGCTCTGGCTGCCTTGAACTGCCGCCACCGAGGCCGCGACCTGGGCGGCAACCTCGGCGCGTTTAGTGGATTTGAAGCGCAATTGCAGGGTCGGCACGCCGGCTTGGGCCATTCGGGCGACCCAATCGGCATCAGGCAGCACGGCGTACAGGCCCAGGCGTTTCGGGCAAGGCAAAAAGGCGGGCTGCCGCGGCCAGGGCGCCAATTCAAAATCCTTCGGTTCCTGCGGCCACAGTTGCGCGTCAAAACGGCCAATGCGCTCAGTTTGTTTTTGCCATGCTTTGGCGACGCAGAGCCCATCTGCATCAAGGAAACCCAGGGCGCGACAGGCCACTTTTGCCGCGCGAAAGGCCGGATGGGCGTGCAAGGATTGGGGGCTGCTGAACACCGGGCGAAAATTGTCAACCGGCAGGGCCAAAGCTGCGCGATGCGCCTGCACGATGGCTTCTGACATTTCGGGAACGTTTTGGTCA
>JANNEZ010000075.1:0-3743 GCA_031379255.1 Rhodoferax sp.
TCCAGGCGCCGTGTGCGAGCCACTCAACGATGGCGTTGAGCACAGACCAGTCGGGAAGGATCATTGATTAAGTCTCTTTTTAGGATTTAAGCAAACCCCTGGCGCAACCGGCGTTGCACCAACGGTGTACTCGTAAACCCCAGATTTTAAAGCCTTGCGCCATTTTTGGGCAAAATAATTTAGGGAACCGGAAAATACCGCTAACTTTCAATAAATTGCGCCTAAATCACTCAATTCAAGCCAATTTCGAAAAATTGGCACCCATTTCCTGAGACATTACTGGCTTTTTTCCCAAACCGCCGCAAAAAACCCATCGGTCAGATGCCGATGCGGCCACAAGCGCAAGAAGTCTTGCCCAGCCTCGCCGCCACTGCACAACGCGCCAGCGGTGCTTTCGGTTTGCGCGACTTTGAGTTGTGACAACAATTTTCCAACGGCAAGCGGTGCAAACCCCGGGTTCTGTGCCGCGAACGCCTGCGCCACGGCTTCGTTTTCCTCGGGCAGGAGGCTGCACGTGGCATACACCAGGCGCCCACCCGGCTTTACCAACCGGGCCGCGCTTTGCAGGATGGCGCCTTGCAGCTTCGCCATCTCCTGCACGGTTTGCAGGCTTTGCCGCCATTTCAGGTCGGGGTTGCGGCGCAAGGTGCCCAGGCCGGAGCACGGCGCGTCGACCAAAACACGGTCAATCTTGCCGGCCAGGCGTTTGATGCGCTCGTCGCGCTCGTGGGCGATGGCCACCGGGTGCACGTTGGAGAGCCCGCTGCGCGCCAGCCGGTCTTTCATCGCGTCCAGCCGGTGCGCCGAGGTGTCAAAGGCGTAGAGCCGGCCCGAATTGCGCATGGCCGCGCCAATGGCGAGGGTTTTACCGCCAGCGCCGGCGCAAAAATCGACCACCATTTCGCCGCGTTTGGCGTCCAGCAGCAGGGCCAGCAGTTGCGAGCCTTCGTCTTGCACCTCGAAATCGCCGCCGGTGTAACCCGCCAACTTGTTGAGCGACGGTTTGCCTTCGACCCGCAAGCCCCAGGGCGAAAACGGTGTGGGCGCCGACTTGATGCCCGCCTTCGCCAGCTCGGCCTGCACATCAGCGCGTTTGGCTTTGAGTGTGTTGACACGCAAATCCAGCGGCCCGGGCTGGTTCAGCGCCTCCACCAGCGGCCAGAATTGTGTGCCGACCTGGGCTTTGAGGCTGCCCACCAGCCATTCCGGCAGGTTGTGGCGGTGGCGCTCGAGCAGATCGGCAGGCTGGATCGCGTCGCATTGGTCGAGCCAGTTTTTTTCCTGGTCGCTCAAGGCGCTTTTGAGAAAGTCGCGCGGACCGTGGAAACCCAGGATCGCCAGGCGCCGCTCCTTGGGGCCGCTGCCACTGGGGGCGAAGTGGTCAAACAGCTGCTTTTTGCGCAACACGTTGTAGACCGTCTCGGTCATCGTGCCGCGCTCGCGCGGGCCCAGGCCTTTGTTCTCGCGGTAAAAACGGGCAATGATGGCGTCTGCGGGGTGGTCGAATTTCAGCGCCAGGCGCACCAGCTCGCTGCAGGCTTCGAGCAGGGTTTTAGGATGCATGTCGGGTTTCTTGGCGCATCGCGCGATTGTCCCACGCGGTTCTGTTCCAATTTGCCCGTGAACGATGACGACTTGCCCCCTTTGCTCACCACGCCGCCGGGCCGTTACCGCCACTACAAAGGCGGCCTGTACGAGGTGCTCGGCACCGCGCGCCACAGTGAAACCCTGGAGCCGATGACGCTTTACCGCGCCTTGTACGGCGAGCACGGCCTGTGGGTGCGCCCTGCAGCCATGTTTGAGGAAGTGGTGGACGTGGTGGTGGACGGGCAGCCCTTGCGTACCCCGCGCTTCACACGGCTGGCCGGGTGAAGCGCCGCAGGGGTGGCGACCTTAATTTGCTATAATTTTAGTAGCAATTAATGACCATTTCCCGTGACTTAAGTGCCAAAAAGCCTAACACATTTGGCATTTTTGAGGTCAAAGCAGCCAATTGTTAATACCCATGTTAACAATTGGCTGCTTTTGCGAAATTAGTTCATTCGCTGGTTATTTTTAAATGCAAGCTTGCAAAAACACCGGGCTTTCACACTCTACCCTCACGCCTTACCGGCCGCCCAGCCATGCCTCAATCGCCGCTGGGTAGATCAGGTGTTCCTGCGCCCGCACCCGCTGGGCCAGCGTGTCTGCTGTGTCACCGGGAAGAATCGGCACCTGCGCCTGCGCGAGGATCGGGCCGTGGTCGAGTTCGGCGGTGACCCCATGCACCGTGGCGCCGGCGTGGCTGTGACCGGCGTCGAGCGCGCGCTGGTGCGTATTGAGGCCCGTGAAAGCGGGCAGCAGCGAGGGGTGGATATTGACCAGTCGTCCTTCATAGTGGCGCACGAAGCCGGGCGTCAAAATGCGCATGAAACCTGCCAGCGCCACCAGCGCCGGTCGCGCGCGGGCATCCTGGCGGTCAATGGTTTGGGCCAGGGCTTCGTCAAACGCCTCGCGGCTGGAAAAACAGGTGTGGTCGACGACTTCGGTCGGCAGGCCCATCGCGCGCGCCCAGGCCAGGCCCGGCGCGTGCGGGCGGTTGCTGATGACGGCAGCCACATCCGCGTCAAAGCGGTTTGCCCAGTCCTTGCGTCGCGCGGCTTCGACCACCGCCTGCATGTTCGAGCCCTGGCCCGAGATAAGGATAATGATATTCTTCACGGCATCGATTGTCGCCATCTGGACAAGTAAAAAAGAACGACCGTGCTAAAAACGGGAAACCGGTTCCGGCCACCAGGCTTTAACCCCATTGAGCCACAGGAGATTTCTATGGATTTGGCATTCACACCCGAAGAACAGACCTTCCGCGAGGAGGTGCGCGCCTGGGTGCGCGCCAACCTGCCCAAGGAGACCGCGCACAAGGTGCACAACGCGCTCAACCTCACGCGTGAGGACCAGCAGGGCTGGGCCAAGATTCTGGGCAAAAAGGGCTGGCTCGGTTACGCCTGGCCCAAGCAGTTTGGCGGCCCGGGTTGGAACGCGGTGCAAAAACACCTGTTTGAAGAAGAATGCGCCATGGCCGGTGCGCCGCGCATCATCCCGTTTGGCCCGGTGATGGTGGCACCCGTCATCATGGCCTTTGGCAGCCCCGAGCAACAGCAACGCTTTTTGCCGGGCATTGCCAGTGGCGAAGTCTGGTGGAGCCAGGGCTACAGCGAGCCCAACGCCGGCTCGGACCTGGCCAGCCTTAAATGCAAGGCCGAACGCGTGGGCAACAAATACATCGTCAACGGCCAGAAAACCTGGACCACACTGGCGCAATACGGCGACTGGATGTTCAACCTGGTGCGCACCAGCAACGAAGGCAAGCCGCAAACCGGCATCAGCTTTTTGTTGCTGGACATGAAATCCAAGGGCGTCGCGGTGCGCCCGATCCGCACCGTGGACGGTGGCGTGGAAGTGAACGACGTGTTTTTTGACAACGTCGAAGTGCCGGTGGAGAACCTGATCGGCGAAGAAAACAAGGGCTGGACCTACGCCAAACACCTGCTCTCGCACGAGCGCACCAATATCGCCGACGTGAACCGCGCCAAACGCGAGTTGGAGCGCCTCAAGCGCATCGCCAAATCCGAAGGTGTGCTGGACGAGCCGCGCTTCCGTGACGAAATCGCCAAGCTCGAAGTGGACGTGGTGGCGCTGGAGATGATGGTGCTGCGGGTGCTGTCGGCGGAAAAGTCGGGCAAGAACGCGCTGGACGTGGCGGG
>JANNEZ010000142.1:0-2161 GCA_031379255.1 Rhodoferax sp.
CTCTTGCGCGCGCTGCGGCGGTTGCCGGCACGACCCAAGCTTCGGGTGGACGGCGCAACCCGCGCAAACCGTTGCAACAGGACCTGCTGCTGGAAGATACCGTGGACGTGCCGCTGATTCTGGTGGCACACGACCTGTCGCCTGCCGACATGTTGCAATTCAAACAAAGCGTGTTTGCCGGCTTCATCACCGATGTGGGTGGGCGTGCTTCCCACACAGCCATCGTTGCGCGCAGCATGGACATTCCGGCGGTGGTGGGCGCCCGGCAGGCCAGCCAACTGGTGCGCCAGGACGACTGGGTCATCATTGACGGCGACGCGGGTGTGGTGATCGTTGACCCATCTTCGATCATTCTGGCCGAATATGGCTTTAAACAACGACAGCTCGAGCTTGACCGGGGCCGGCTGGGCCGCCTGCGCCACACGCCAGCCGTGACGCTTGATGGACAGAAAATCGAGCTGCTCGCGAACATTGAAATGCCTGAAGACGCGTCGGGCGCGGTTGACGCAGGCGCAGTGGGTGTTGGCCTGTTTCGCAGCGAATTCCTGTTCATGGGCCGCAATGGTGACCTGCCTGACGAGGAGGAACAGTACCTTGCCTACTGCCGCGCCATTGAGGGCATGCAAGGCCTGCCGGTCACAATTCGCACGGTAGACATCGGCGCAGACAAACCGCTCCTGAAACCCGGCGATAAGAGCTACCACGACAACGCCCATCTGAATCCTGCGCTGGGCCTGCGTGCGATCCGCTGGAGTCTTGCCGATCCGGCCATGTTTTTGACCCAATTGCGGGCGATTCTGCGCGCTGCAGCGCGCGGGAAAGTGAATTTGCTGATACCGATGTTGGCGCACGCCAGCGAGATTCGCCAAACTGTTGGACTCCTGAACCAGGCCCGCGCCCAGCTTGACGCTCGGGCTGCCGTTTACGGGCCGGTGCAATTGGGTGCCATGATCGAGATCCCGGCAGCGGCGTTGACGCTCAAGCTGTTTCTGAAATACTTCGATTTCCTGTCCATTGGCACCAATGACCTGATCCAGTACACATTGGCCATCGATCGCGCCGACGAATCAGTGGCCCACCTGTATGACCCCATGCACCCAGCGGTCTTGCGGCTGGTCTCCGAAACCATTGCCGAATGCCGACGCCAGGGCAAATGCGTCAGTGTGTGTGGCGAAATGGCCGGTGACACCAGCATGACGCGCTTGTTGCTGGGTTTGGGTTTGCGCAGTTTCTCCATGCACCCGGCACAGATTCTGGCGGTCAAACAGGAGGTGTTGCGGGCCGATACGTCCAAGTTGTCCGATTGGGCCACACGTATCGTGGAGGACGAAGAGCCTGCCGGCGCAACAGATAACACCTGAGTCCAGACGCACGACCACGCGCCAGCATTTAGAACGGAAAAACGGCCTGGATTTGCACCCAGGCCGTTTTTTTGATCGACGCAGGCTGCCGACTTTTACTGCAGCTTGATTTCCACGTCGACGCCGGCCGGCAGGTCGAGCTTCATCAGTGCGTCAACGGTTTTGTCCGTCGGATCGACGATGTCCATCAGGCGCTGGTGCGTGCGGATTTCGAACTGGTCACGGCTGGTCTTGTTGACGTGTGGTGAGCGCAGGATGTCGAAACGCTTCATGCGGGTCGGCAGAGGCACGGGGCCCTTGACGATGGCGCCGGTGCGTTTGGCGGTGTCGACGATCTCGGCAGCGGACTGGTCGATCAGTTTGTAGTCGAACGCCTTCAGGCGGATGCGGATTTTTTGTTTGGTTGTAGCCATTTTGTGCTCCTTGAACCTTAAGCCAGAATCTTCGCCACCACACCCGAACCCACCGTCTTGCCGCCTTCACGGATGGCAAAGCGCAGGCCCTCCTCCATGGCAATCGGGTTGATCAGCTTCACCGTGATGCTGACGTTGTCGCCCGGCATCACCATCTCTTTGCCCTCTGGCAGCTCAATCGCGCCGGTCACATCCGTGGTGCGGAAGTAGAACTGCGGGCGGTAGTTGTTGAAGAAGGGCGTGTGGCGGCCACCTTCGTCCTTGGACAACACATAGATTTCCGCCGTGAAGTGGGTGTGCGGCTTGACCGAGCCGGGTTTGCACAGGACTTGTCCGCGTTGCACTTCTTCACGTTTGGTGCCGCGCAGCAGGATGCCGACGTTGTCG
>JANNEZ010000162.1:0-7843 GCA_031379255.1 Rhodoferax sp.
TTCTTGCCGTTGGGGCTGCGCCCCACTGCCATCAGCACCAGGTCAATCCGCCGCTGGATGCGGGCTTTGCCGTCCGCGTCACCGGCGGCCTCAGTCAGCTTGAGCTGCACACCAAGCCAGGCCAGCAGCGGACGGCGCCAGCCCTGATCGGATGCCGTGTTCACGGCAACCGCCACACCTGCAGGTGGCAGCTGCCCTTGGCGGAACAACACGCCAGCGGCGATCAAACGCGCCAGCGGGTCGGCCATGGCGGCGAGTGGGGCAACGCGGGCGCCCTCGTCGCGCGAAGCGAAAACGGGTCGATGCGCTTCGGGCAGCAGGGCAATTTGCGCGGCGTCCAGCGGCGAGCCGCCCAGGTAAGCCGCATAGGCGCGTTCGGGCGCCGCCAGGTCGGGCGCGTTCACCTGCGTCGCGGCGCAGCTGTCCAGGTCCAGGCTCGCCACTTTGGCAGCACAACGCACCAACTCGACGCGGCCCACCAAGTCTGGGCGGCCGGTTGCGGCCACCTGGTCGCGCGTGCGGGCGAATTCAAAATCAGCCACCTTGCTGTCGCCCGCGAGGTACGCCGCCGTGAAACTTTTTGAAGCGCCCAGCGAACTGACTTGCCAGTCGGGCGCTGGCGGCGTGTTCCCGCAGGCGGCCAGCAGCGCCAGCCCCAGGCAAAGCAGCCCAAACCGAAGGGCAACGAGGCGGCGGAGCGTGGGGGTAGAGAGCCACACGCAGTGGGCGACCGTGGGGGAAGGTTTTTGCGCCGGGGCGCCCCAACCAAAAATGCGGCCCCCTCGGGGGGCAGGGAGCCACACGCAGTGGGCGACCGTGGGGGCAATCATCTTTAGGGGAGCTTAATTTGCTGCGTCTCGCGCGCAAATGGCCATTTGCGGTTGATCTCGTCGACCAGGCTGTTGATCTTGCGCAGGGAGGCGTCCACTTCGGTGCGCAGCAGGCCCAGGTCGGTGGTGGCGACCCGCACGTTCGACACCACGGCGCGCGCTTCGCTGGCCACGCCCTGCGCCTGCACGGCAACACCTTTGTATTCGACGGTGGCGGCTTGCGCCTCGATCAGAACCGCGTCAACTTTTTTAAGCGTGCCACGGGCCTCCAGCAGCAAGGCGTTGAGCTGCTGGATGCTGGCCTGGGTGTCGTTGAGCACACCTTTTTCGCCAAACACCCGCTGGTCGGCCTTGGCCAAGAGGGCGTTGGTCTGGTCCAGCGCGGCGATCACGCGGCGGGCGTTGTCGTCGCCGCCGAGCAGGGTGCCCATCACGCCGTATTTGCCGGCCATGCTGGCGCCCAGGTTGCCGGTGATGCTCTGCAGGTTGTTGAAGCTGCCGTTCAGGCTGGAGTCGGCCGCCGTGATGCGTTCGACGTTTTCCAGCAGCTGGCGGGCGGTGGCCATCAGCCGCGGTATCTCGCTGCTGGAGTCGCCGCGCAGCACCGTGCGCTCGGCGCCGGGTGGCAGCGGCGGGTCGGTCAACACGCCGCTGAAGGCGCGGATCTTGGTATCGCCCACCACCCCTTTTTCCATGGTGAAAATGCTGGACGTGCGCAGCCATTTGGCGTCTTTGGAAGGCACGTCAATGGTGATGCGCACTTTGCCGTTGGCGTCGAGGTCGATGCGGCTGACGCGGCCCACGGGAAAGCCCGAAAACGTCAGATCCATGCCGACCAGAATGCCTTCGGAGTCATCGGAGAGCAGCACGAGGGTCTGGGTTTTTTCAAAGACACCGCGCGCCACCATCACATAGGCGACGAAGGCCACAATCAGCGCAGACACAAAGGCCAGCAGCAAGACGGCCTTGAGCTCCAGGTGGGCGATCGGGGCAGGCGCCGGGGCAGATGGCGCAGCCGTCGCGGGCGCCGGCGCAGGGGCGGGGTCGTCTGCGTTCATCGGGTCTGATTATGCGGTGTCGGCCGTTGCGGCAGGTTCATAAAAACCGCACCGCCAGTGACAGGCCTTCGATCACGAAAAGCGCGATCAGGAGCCGCGCCGTGCCGGGTTGCAGGCGCGAGGTGGCATCTGCGCCCAGAGTCACGGCGTTGAGGCTGGCGGCAATCGGAATCACTGCAACTGCCAGACTGTAAAACACCACCTTGATGACAAAACTCAATCCAGCCACCCCGTCAAAGGCTTGCCCCACGGTGCGCTCAAACTCCGGAATGCCCCAGCGCGAGAAGCCATACACGCTCAGGTAAGCCATCAACAAAGTGACGAAACCGCTGACCACCACCATGGTCAACACCGAAAAACCGTAAGCGATGACCCGCGGCACCAGTTCGTCGCGGATGCGGTCAGTCTCGGCGCCGCCGAGCACGTCCAGGTCGCGCGGGATATAGATGCCGCTGGCGCCCGTGCGGGTGGAGAGTGCGTTGCGCGTGGCCACATAAAGGGCGGCGAAGAGCGGAATCACCTCCAGCACCAGCACCTTGACCACCAGGTCAAGCGCGAATTTGGCCAGGCCGTAATTCAGCGCCGTGACCAGCACCACGCGGACCAGCACCCAGCTCACCAGGCCAGCCAGCACTGTGAACCACGGCAGGATGCGCCAGGTGGTGAGGTAAACATGGCGGGCGATGGTGTCGCGATTGGCCGCGTCGTAGGTGACGGGCGAGACCATCATCACGAGGGCCATGGCGCCAAACATGAAGACGCGCTGCCAGTCGGCCAGCCAAGTTCTGGCCAGCGCGGCAAGCTGCCTGGAGGAGAGTGTGTAGGTGGGGATGACCGAGGTGTCGGATGCCATGCGCGCATGATACCCAGCGCCATGCGTCCCCTTCGATGCGGGGACTTGCAACAAAGTGATGCGCCGGTTGAGGGCATTGCTGGCATCATCGAGGCATCGATGAACCCCAACGCCCACGAACTCTGGCGCCGGCCGCGCTGGACATTCGCCCTCTTGCTGGCCCTGCTGGGAACCCTCGGCCCCTTCTCGGTAGACACCTACATTCCGGCGTTTTCGGGCATTGAAGCCGGGTTGTCGGCGTCCAAAGTCCAGCTGCAGCAGACCATCTCGGCCTACCTCTTCGGTTTTGGCGTGATGTGCCTGTTTCACGGCGCGATTTCGGACAGCGTGGGGCGCCGCCCGATGGTGCTGTGGGGCCTGTTTGTCTTTGCCTTGGCCACAGCCGGTTGCGCTCTTTCACAAAACATCGCGCAGCTGATTTTTTTCCGCACCGTGCAGGGCCTCTCGACCGGCGCCTGCATCGTCATCGCCCGCGCCATCCCGCGCGACATGTACCCCGCGCAGGACGCCCAGCAGGTGATGAGCCTGGTGACGATCTATTTCGGCATTGCCGCCGCCTTCGCGCCGCTGATCGGCGGCTGGCTGTTTGTCACCCTCGGCTGGCGCAGCATTTTCTGGTTTCTGGTGGTGCTCGCAACGGCGTTGTGGGTGGCCAACTACCGCTTGCTGCCCGAAACCCTGCACGAATCAGCGCGCCAGCGGTTTGACGCCGCCACCCTGCTGCGCGGGTATTGGAAGCTCGGTCGCGACCCGCGCTTCCTGCTGCTGGCGGTGGCCGTGGGTGTGCCGATCAACGGCACTTTCATGTATTTGATGTCGGCGCCAGTGTTCCTGGGCGAACACCTGGGCCTGGCGCCAACCCAGTTTTTCTGGTTCTTCCTGGTGACCATCAGCGGCGTGATGGCCGGCGCCTGGACCAGCGGCCGCCTGGCCGGCCGCATCGCGCCCAAGCGGCAAATCCGCCTCGGGTACTTGATCATGCTGGCCGCCTCGGCCGTGAACCTCGGTGCCAACCATGCCTTCCAGGCGCACTGGAGCTGGGCCTTCTGGCCCTTGTGTGTGTATTGCATCGGCTGGGCCATCATGCAGCCCGCGCTCACGCTGCTGGTGCTTGATTTGCACCCCGAGCGGCGCGGCATGGCCTCGTCGCTGCAGGTGTTCATTGGTTCCATGTCCAACGGCATCACCGCCGGTGTGCTGGCCCCGCTGGTGATGCATTCCACGCAAGACCTGGCCACGATGTCGGTGGCGATTCTGGGGGTGTCCCTCTTCGCCTGGTTGCTGGCGCACCGGGCCTGGCCGGAAATTGGCAAAAGTGTCTTGGTGCACTGACGCACATTGAGGGTTCTGCAACTGGCCTATATTGCCGACATGCACAACACATCGCCCACACACCGCCGCCATCAACGCTCCGACCTGGCGCGCATCGCCACCCACGTCATGGTCGAGCGCGGGCTGGAGCCGGAGTTTTCGCAGAATGTTGAACGTCAGCTCGGCAAAATCACCGGGGCGGCCGAAGAGTCCCCCAAGTCAGATCCGCAGATACGTGATCTCACCGGCCTGTTGTGGTGTTCCATCGACAACGACGACTCCGAAGATCTGGACCAGCTTACCGTCTGTGAAGTGCAGAAGGACGGCAAGGTCAAGCTGCTGGTGGCCATCGCCGACGTGGACGCGCTGGTCAAACCCGGCACACCGATTGACGACCACGCGCAAACCAACACCACCTCGGTCTACACCTCGGCGCGCATTTTTCCGATGTTGCCCGAGCGCCTGAGCACCGATTTGACCTCGTTCAACCCACGGGTGGAGCGCCTGGCCGTGGTGACCGAAATGGTCTTCAACGCTGACGCGTCGCTGGCGGGCTCTACCGTCTACCGCGCCCGCGTGTTCAACCAGGCCAAGCTGGCGTATGACGCCCTGAGCGAGTGGATCGACGGCAAAGCGCCTCTGCCAGAAGCCGCCGCCGCTGTGCCCGGCCTGGAGGCGCTGCTGCGCACGCAGGATTCTGTGGCCCAACAGTTGCGCGCACGGCGCCGCACCGAAGGGTCGCTCGAGTTTGAGACCTTCCAGCCGCGCGCCGTGTTTGACGGCGAGGAGGTGGTTGACATCCGCCAGCAGGTGCAAAACCGCGCGCGCCAGTTGATCGAAGAGGTGATGATCGCCACCAACGGCTGTACCGCGCGGTTTCTGGCGGCGCAGGGCGCTGCGTCGCTCAGGCGTGTGGTGCGTTCGCCCGAGCGCTGGTTGCGCATCGTCAATGTCGCCCGCGAATACGGCGAAGTTTTGCCGGATGAGCCCAATTCCAGGGCGCTGGAGCTGTTTCTTGCCAAACGCCGCAAGGCCGACCCCTTGCGTTTTCCGGATTTGTCGCTGGTCATCGTCAAACTGATGGGCCGTGGTGAATACGTGCTCGAAACCCCGGGCGGTCCGCCGATTGGCCACTTTGGCTTGGCGGTGCGCGACTACACCCATTCGACGGCGCCCAACCGGCGTTACCCGGACCTGATCACCTCACGCCTGGTCAAGGCCGCTTTGGCCAAACAGCCGGCGCCGTATAGCCAAAGGGAACTGGCCGCGTTGGCCGAGCATTGCACGCGCCAGGAAGACGCGGCGCAAAAGGTGGAGCGGCAAATGCGCAAGAGTGAGGCCGCCCTGGTGCTCGAAACCCGCATCGGCCAGTATTTTGAGGGTGTCGTCACGGGGGCCAGCGACAAAGGGGTGTGGGTGCGCATCTTCTCGCCGCCGGCCGAGGGAAAAGTGGTCACCACCACCGCCGGTCTGGGCGTGGGCGACAAAGTGCGCGTGAAGCTGATTGCCACCAACGTTGAGCGCGGGTTCATTGATTTTGTGATGGGGCAAAAACAGGAGCGGGAGCATGGCTAAAAACAGTGACAGGAAAGACGCCGTGCTGGCCGCGTGGCAGCCTCCTGCAGACGCAAAAGGCAAGCCCTTCAGGCTCGCAGGATGTGACCCTTCGGCCAAACCCTACAGCAGCGGAGACAAGCTCAAGGACAAAGCGGCGGTCGACGCGCTGGCGCTGGAGCTGGATGCCCTGCAAGACCTGTTTTACGCCGACCGGCGCTTCAAGCTGCTGGTGGTGCTGCAGGGCACCGACACCTCCGGCAAGGACGGCACCATTCGCGGCGTGTTTGGCCGCACCAGCGCGTTGGGCGTGCACGCCGTGGGCTGGAAAGCCCCGACCGAAACCGAGCGCGCCCACGACTACCTCTGGCGCATCCACCAGCAGGCGCCGGGGGCGGGCGAAGTGATGATCTTCAACCGCAGCCACTACGAGGACGTGCTGGTGCCGGTGGTCAATGGCTGGATCACCCCAGAGCAGACGCGCCAGCGTTTTGGCCACATCAACGACTTCGAGCGTCTGTTGATCGAGACCGGCACGGTGCTGATGAAGTTCATGCTGCACATCAGTTTTGACGAGCAGGGCCAGCGCCTGCAGGAGCGCATCGACGACCCGACCAAACGCTGGAAGTTCAGCTTCGGCGATGTCGAGATGCGCAAACAGTGGGCTGATTACCAGAAGGCCTACGCCGCCTTGCTGGGTGCTACCAGCACGCCGCAGGCCCCGTGGACGGTGGTGCCCGCCAATTCCAAAACCCACCGCAACCTGATGATCGCCACACTGGTGCGCGACAAACTCAAGTCACTCGGATTGAAGTACCCGCCGGATGACCCGAAGCTGGCGGGGCTGCGGATTTAGGCGCTGGGGCTTTGATGGTGGCTTGCGGTTTGGCATTCCCGTAAAACGCGGCCCGTCACTCAAACGACAACACCAGCCGCCGCCCCAGTGCTTCATCTGGTGTGGCGTCTTTTGGAAATTCGCATTATGATACTGTAAATATAATCAGTATCACTTTGAACTCCTTATCCATCAAGGCTGACAGGCCCACGCAAAATTTCCCAGGCATCTGGCGCGCAGACGAACTGGCTGCGTCGCAAGGCAAGGTTGTGCCTACCGGCAGCGCAGAGCTCAATGCCCAGTTGCCCGGCGGCGGCTGGCCGGTGGGGGCGTTGGTGGAGGTGTTGCAGGCGCAAAGCGGGCACAACGACTGGCGTCTGCTGCTGCCCGCGCTGTGCCAGACCAGTGGCGTGCTGGTGCTGGTGGGCGCGCCGCATGCGCCGTTTGCGCCGGGGCTTGCGGGCCAGGGGCTCGACCCGGCGCGGCTCCTGTGCGTCAACACCGCCACGCCCGCTGCCCGCCTGTGGGCGGCCGAGCAGGCGCTGCGCTGCAAAGACGTGGCCGCCGTGTTGGCTTGGCTGCCGCAGGCGCGGGCAGACGCACTGCGCCGCCTGCAAATCTGCGCCGCTGAACACCACAAGTTGCTGTTTGTGATGCGGCCCCTCAAGGCGCAAAACGAGTCGTCACCAGCGCTGTTGCGGCTGAGCACATCGAATTCTCTGGAAGGGGGCGCGCTGCTGGTGAATATCCTGAAACGGCGGGGCCCACCATTGGAGCAGGCGCTCACATTAATGGCGCGGCCTGCACGGCTGGGGACGCTCTTGGCGCTGGCCCCACTCTGCCCCACGCCCGCACCCAGCGCCGAGTTGCTGGATTTCCCGCCGGGCCGCCCCAAGGGAAATAGCCCCCCTGGGGGGCAGAGCGCCACACGCAGTGGGCAAACGTGGGGGCAACATGCCCCGCTGGAGCAAAGGCATGCACTGGATCGCGTTGCAGCCTGACGCACCGCAAGATGGTCAAGGTGGCGGCCAAGGTGGTGGAGAGGTCGATGCCGTCGCTGACCAACTCACCGCCCTTGGCTGGCAGGCCTTGCAGTTCACACCCAGGGTCGCGCAGGTGAGTGTGGGGGCGGGCGTGGGTGCAGACATCCCGAATGCGCTGGTGATGGAAATCTCCGCCAGCGAGCGGCTGTTCGGTGGGCGAGGGCGGCTTTTGCAGCTGATTGACAGGAAAAACAAGGCGCTGTGCCGCGTCAAATACGCGCAGGCGGCGACTTCATTGGCAGCGATTGCCAAATTGCAAATGGGGGGGGGCACCCCCTGCGCCGCTGACGCGGCGCGGGGCAAATCGCAAATTGGGGTCAGAGCCCAATCTACCGAACCCGCGCTGGCGCTTGGATTCC
>JANNEZ010000547.1:0-1703 GCA_031379255.1 Rhodoferax sp.
ACGCTGCCAAACACGGCCGCACCGCCGCCTTCCATGCGGTAACAGTGCGCGCCCTGGCCGACGATGTATTCCTCGCCGCGCTGGCAATGCGAGAGGATTGCGCAGAAGTTGCTCTTCGTGCCGGTGGGCACAAACAGCGCCGCTTCAAAGCCGAGCATGGCGGCAAGTTTGTCTTGCAAGGCGTTGACGGTCGGGTCGTCGCCAAAGACATCGTCGCCCAGCGGCGCGGCCATCATCGCCTCGCGCATGGCGCTGCCCGGGCGGGTGACGGTATCGCTGCGCAGGTCGATGGGGGCTGAAGGGGTCTGGATGGTCATGGCGATGAATAATTAACTTCCATGTTAACATTTTAGTGAAAATCACTTGAAATTAGAGATTTTCAAGCTTTTTTTGCCCTCAAGTCACGTGAAAAGGGTATAGTTTGCTATCGTTATTATAGCATTCAATTCAGGAAATTTTTCAACATGGCGTGGCCGTGTTCGGTGAGGATCGACTCCGGGTGAAACTGCACGCCTTCAATTCTCAAGGCATCCGCAAAACCCCGGTGGCGCACACCCATGATCTCGCCGTCGTCCGTCCAGGCGGTGACCTCCAGATCGGCAGGGCAGGACGCCCGCTCAATCGCCAACGAATGGTAACGATTCACGGTGAATTTTTCGGGCAGCCCGGCGAACACACCGGTCTGGTTGGTCGTGATCACGCTGGTCTTGCCATGCATGAGTTGCTGCGCCCGCACGATCCTGCCGCCAAAGGCCGCGCCGATGCTTTGATGGCCCAGACACACACCCAGAATCGGCAGTTTGCCGGTGAAATGCCGGATCGCGGCGACTGAAATGCCCGCTTCGTTGGGCGTGCACGGGCCGGGTGACACCACCAGGCGATCCGGCGCCCGCGCGGCGATGCCTGCAACGGTGATTTCGTCATTGCGGCACACCTCCACCTGGGCCCCCAACTCGCCCAAATACTGCACGATGTTGTAAGTGAAACTGTCGTAGTTGTCGATCATCAAAAGTCTGATTTTTGTTGTCATGACGTTCACTCCAACCCTTCTTCGACCAGCTCCGCTGCCCTGAGCAGCGCCCGCGCCTTGGCTTCGGTCTCTTTCCATTCAAGCTCGGGCACCGAGTCGGCCACGACACCGGCAGCGGCTTGCACATACAACATGTCGTCCTTGATGATGCCGGTGCGGATGGCGATGGCCACGTCCATGTCGCCAGCAAAACTCAGGTAGCCACAGGCGCCGCCGTAAATGCCGCGTTTGGTGATCTCAAGCTGGTCGATCAGTTCCATCGCGTGCACCTTGGGCGCGCCGGTGAGTGTGCCCGCCGGGAAAGTGGCCTTGAGCACGTCCATATTGCCCAGTTTCTGGCCATTGGGGCCATCGATAAGAACCCCTTCGACGTTGCTCACAATGTGCATCACGTGGCTGTAACGCTCCACCTGAAAGGCGTCGGTCACCTTCACGCTGCCGGTTTGGGCGATGCGGCCAATATCGTTGCGCGCCAGGTCGATCAGCATCACGTGTTCGGCGCGCTCTTTCGGGTCGGCGACGAGTTCCTGCTCGACCTGTTGGTCGATCTCGGGTGTTGCGCCACGAGGACGCGTACCGGCCAATGGACGAATGGTGATTTTTTGAACCTGTTCAACACTCTCTTGCCGCACCAGAATTTCCGGCGACGCCCCCACCACATGGAAATCCCCAA
>JANNEZ010000229.1:0-8811 GCA_031379255.1 Rhodoferax sp.
GGGTGTTCCGGCGCTCCTTTTTGGCTTGGCAGAAGATGTGTCCAAACGGGTCGGGGTCTTGCCACGCCTGATGGCCACCATGGGCAGCGGCGCACTGGCCTGGTATCTGACGGGTGTGGCCATGCAAGACACCGGGTTCCCACCGCTGGACTGGCTGCTGCAATACCTGCCTTTTGCCGTCCTCTTCACCGCCTTTGCCGTTGGCGGTGTTGCCAACTCCATCAACATCATCGACGGCTTCAACGGCCTGGCAGCGGGTGCGGTGGCCATCATGCTGGGTGCGTTGGGTTTGATGGCGTTGCAGGTGGGTGAACCAACAATTGCGGCTATCTGCTTTCTGGGGGCCAGTTGCGCATTGGGTTTTCTCGCCGTCAACTGGCCCATGGGCAAACTCTTCCTTGGAGATGGCGGCGCTTACCTGATCGGTTTTGTATTGGCGTGGCTGGCTGTGCTGTTGCCCATGCGCAGCCCTAGCGTCAACGCCTGGGCCACCATCATGGTCTGCGCCTACCCGGTCATTGAAGTCGGGTATTCAGTGCGGAGGCGGCGTCACAGCCGGGGGCAACACGCCGGGCAACCTGACAAGCTGCACCTGCACCACCTGCTGCACCGCAGAATCGTCAGAAAACTTTTTCCAGACCTAAGCAAACCGCTGCAAAACGGCCTGACCAGCCCGATTGCCTGGCTGTTGACGGCACTGCCGGCAACCTGGGCTGTTTGCTTTGCGCAAAACACACCCCTGCTCGCCCTTGGTTTTGGCCTTGCGGTGGCAGGTTATGGCACCCTGTATGCCCGCCTGACGCAGTTCCGCTGGTGCTTCAGCGCTGTGACGCTGAGGCCGGTGCGTTTGGACACTGGCTCTGCAGCAGCCGATTCGAGGTAGTTGCCTTGCACTCAGTTTGCTACCATGTCAATAGCAAACAAAGCAACATCTGTGAGACTTACAGGCCGAAATCATGCTAAACAATTGAATTTCAGCGGTCAGACCTGTCGATCATACCCAATATGGGGTTAAAAGAATTACCAATTGACTTTGCGAGAAAAATTGAATGGCCAATACATTTGATCCCTTGCTTGAAATTCTCGATGGGAATTTCACCGCCAGATGGAATTTCCCTTTGGCAGTCGGTACGTTGATAACCGCACCGGGGGGAATCGGCAGCGCGGTCAATTTGACGTACAGCTATCTGAACAGCAGTGCAAGTGAGCCTACTTTTGCCCCGCTGACGGCAGGGCAAAAGGCCGCAGCAGAAATGGCGATTGCGTCATTCGAATCGGTGGCTGGAATTAGCCTTGTCGAGGTTTCAAACGGGGGGCAAATCAGTTTTGGAACCAATGCGCAAAGTGGCACCGCAGGTTACGCCAGTTACCCGGGATACGGTTGGAGCAGCGATTCATTCGGCCTGATTTCGTCGGTCTTCGAGATTTCGTCTGCAGGGGATGTGTGGCTTTCCAATACTGAAGCTTGGGCTCCCAACGCATTCCTTCCCGGCGGCTACGGGTTACATGCTCTGTTGCATGAAATTGGGCATGCCATGGGTTTAAAGCACCCATTTGAAGGCGCTTTCCAGCTAAGCCCGCTTGAGAACACCAAGCAGTACACGGTGATGGCCTACAACCCGCACCCGCATAGCCTTTTCCGAACAGTAACCATGACCGGAGGCGGTGGCTACCAGGTGTTTTACCAATACGTGTCGCAAGACAGCCTGATGCCGCTGGACATATTGGCACTTCAGTACTTGTATGGCGCCAATACGAGCTTCAACAGCGGTGACACCATCTACTCATTTGATCCAAACCAACCGTTCATCCGGACTATTTGGGACGGAGGAGGCACTGACACCATTTCGTTGGCCAACTTCAGCAACGGTTCAAGGATCGACTTGGAGCCAGGCAGCTTCAGCTCTGTGCGGATCAATTTGGGTGCCACGCCAATTGGTTTTGTTGAAACACATGCAGATCTTTATAACGGCACGGACAACTTGGCCATCGCATTTGGCACGTCAATTGAAAACGCCACGGGTGGCATTGGTTCAGATTCACTTTCGGGCAATGCGCTGAACAATTTGTTGACCGGCGGCAACGGAAACGACACGATTGACGGGCGCGGTCTGGACGACGTCTTGAAGGGCGATGCGGGCAATGACTCTCTCAACGGCGGCGCAGGCTACGACACAGCAGTCTTCAGCGGCGTCAAGGCCGGTTATGTAGTCACCCGTGGAATCGGCTCTGTCACGGTCTCTGGAGCCGATGGCGTAGACGTGCTCACCGGCATCGAGAAACTCCAGTTCAGTGACGGCAACACCTTCCTGGGCGGAGGCGGCCCCGACTTCAACGGCGACGGCGTGGGCGACCTGCTGTGGCGGAACAACACCCTGGGCGCCGACGTCATCTGGCGCGGCGCCTCCAGCGCCAGCACCCAGGCCGTGGTCACCGTGGCCGACCCCAACTGGAAGATCCTGGGCGCCTCGGACTTCAATGGCGATGGGGTCTCCGACATCCTGTGGCGCAACAGCGCCAGCGGCGCCAACGTCGTCTGGAGAGGCGCCGACAGCGCCCAGACCCAGGCCGTTGTGAGCGTGGGCGACCTGAACTTCAAAGTCGCCGGTGTGGGCGACTTCAACGGCGATGGCGCCGCCGACATCCTGTGGCGCAACACCGCCACCGGCGCCAACGTCATCTGGAACAGCGCCAATGCGGCCACCGCCCAAAGCGTCACCTCGGTCAGCGACCAGAGCTGGAAAGTCGCCGGCATCGGCGACTTCAACGGCGATGGCGTCTCCGACATGTTGTGGAGAAACGCCGGTTCGGGGGCCAACGTCATCTGGCGCGGCGCCAACAGCGCTGCCACCCAGGGCGTTGTCACCGTGGACTTGACCTGGACCGTGGCCGGTGTGGGCGACTTCAATGGCGATGGCACGTCCGACATCCTGTGGCGCAACACCAGTGGCGTCAACGTCATCTGGCGGGGCGCCAACAGCGCCACCACCCAAGCCGTCACCACGGTGGACCAGACCTGGCAGATCAGCGGCACCAGCGACTACAACGGCGACGGCACGGCCGACCTGCTGTGGCGCAACACCGGCAGCGGCATCAACGTCATCTGGCAAGGCGCCAACAGCGCCACCACCCAGGCTGTGACCACGGTGGACACCAGTTGGAGCCTCCCGGCCCAGACCAACACCTGGTCCAGCGGCTCGGGCCTGAACATGGACTTTGACTTCAATGGCGACGCCAAGAGCGACGTCCTGTGGCGCAACACCGCCACCGGCGCCAACGTGATCTGGCAGGGCGCCAACAACCTCACCACCCAAAGCGTCACGTCCGTCGGTGATCTGACCTGGAAGGTGGCCGGCCTGGCCGACTTCAATGGCGACGGCAAAGACGACATCCTTTGGCGCAACAGCGCCAGCGGCGCCAATGTGGTCTGGAAGGGTGGCGACAGCGCCCAGACCCAGGCGGTGGTCAATGTGGGTGACCTGAACTTCAAAGTCGCGGGCATCGGCGACTTCAACGGCGACGGCACGGCCGACATCCTGTGGCGCAACACCAGCACGGGTGCTGACGTGATCTGGAACAGCGCCAATGCGGCCACCACGCAAGCGGTAACCACGGTCAGTGACCAGACCTGGAAGGTCGCGGGCATTGGCGACTTCAATGGCGATGGCAAGGACGATCTCCTGTGGCGCAACTTCACCAGTGGCGCGGATGTCATTTGGCTCAATGGCAACAGCGCTGCGACACAGGCAGTGACCAGTGTCAGCGTAGATTGGCTGGTGGCCGGTATTGGCGACTTCAACGGGGACGCCAAGGATGACATCCTGTGGCGCAATACCACCACGGGGGCCAATGTGATCTGGAACGCGGGCAATTCGGCCACCACCCAGGCCGTCACCAGTGTGGGCGATCTGGCCTTCAAGGTGGTGGGCACGGGGGATTACAACGGCGATGGCAAGGCCGATATCGCCTGGCGCCATGCCACCAGCGGGGCTGACACGATCTGGAATGGGGCCAACAGCGCGACCCTGCTGACCCTCATCGGCGTCTCGGACACCAACTGGTCGCTGCCTGAGCAGACCAATACCTGGGTGAATGCGGCGGGGAATTACGCCGTCTAACTTCTTGCAAATAGCATAAGAGCGCCAACTGGATAGACAAACTCCATGTCAGCCATCCGACCAAAGCACCCGCCTGGGCCCATCCAGCAGCTCTTGCGCCAGCAGCTCGCTCTGAACATCTTTGGCAGCGCCGCCAACAGCCTGGTCCTCCAGCGCCATCGAATGCCCCACCGTGCGCAGCCGTTCATTGGCAAGCTGCGCTGCGCGTAGCTGCAGCACATTGGCCAGCGGTTTTGGCGGCACCAGCGCGTATTGCACCTCGCACCCCAGCGCTTGCGCCAGCTTGCGCAGGCTGGCCAGTGTGATGGTCTGGCTGGCCTCAGACTGCTCCAGCCTGCGGGCACCTGCGCTGGTCATGCCGAGCCGTTTGGCAAAAGCGACTGACGACAGGCCCAGGCTCTCGCGTATGGCACCCGACCATCCGCCGGGAGGCGTTGGCGGCAGATTTGCATCACGCCACAAAGCAAGTGACGCATCGATTTGTCTTAGCTGAAGTGAGCGTAAAAGTTTTGAAATGGTACTTATAGATTTTAAATATTTAATTTATTTTAACTTATAGGTATCTTTTAAATCAATTATTTTTACTTGCAGGTATAAATTCAAGCGCAATGTGCAGGAAGCGAGCGATGCCTGAAAGTGAGATGAACGATCCGCAGACTACGGCGAATGCGCTGGTCAATGCGGCGGGGGATTACGCCGTATGAGGGCTCAGGTCTTCCGAATGGCGCGACCTTGCCATAAAATGGCAAAATCTGCCATTGCACTGGAGCATCCATGTCACTGAACGTCTCACTTCCCATTGAGCTGGAAAACCGAGTTCGCGAACACGTAGCTTCTGGCTTGTATGGCTCAGCCAGTGAAGTGATTCGTGAGGCGCTGCGCCTCTTTGAGTCTTACCAAACTGTTCAAGCTGCAAGTTTGAACGCCCTGAAGGCGGATGTTTCCCAGGGTCTGGCAGACGTTCGGGCTGGCCGGGTACGCACCCTGAACATTGAAGACATCAAGGCGCGAGGCCGCCAAGCCATCAAGACCCGCACAACAGGCTGATGGCAGCTGTAAATTTTGCGCAAAGCGCAGAAAACGATTTGCTTGAGGCGTGGCTCGCAATAGCCGAAGACAACATCGCCGCAGCAGACAAGATGCTCCAAACCATTGAGCGGGAGGCGACCACCTTGGCGCAGCAACCCAAGATGGGCCGCGCCCGCCCCGAACTGGGAGACGCTGTGCGCAGTTGGCCTACGTCCACACCCTACATTCTGTATTACTTAGCGCTGCCTGATGGCATCACCGTGCTTCGCGCACTCCACCACGCGCGAGATATTCAGCAGTCATGGGGCTGAGCCGGTCAATGCTTGGCGCAATGCGGCGGGGAATTACGGGGCCTGACGATCAACCCGCACCCGGCGCAGGCCAATGTCCAGCCTGCAGCCAACCGCTGCCGCGTACCGCCGCAAGGTCTTGATGTTGGGCGAGCCGCCGCTGGCCTCCAGCCGCGCCACCACCGACTGCCGGGTTTTCATTCTTTGCGCCAGCTCTGCCTGGCTGATGCCGGCACGGGCACGCGCTTTGATCAACATGTGGGCCAAGGCAAACTCTGGCTCCAGCACGTCGTAAGCCTTGGCAAAGTCTTTGTCTTTGAGCCATTGGGCCTTGAGGGATGCGAGTTGCGTCATATTTAGCTCCAACAGAATTCAGTTGACACGGGCGTGCAGCACAACCACCCGCTCTTTGACCTGCGTGACGTATAAGGCGCGGGCAATGCCAGAACGGCCACCCATGCGCATCTCCCACAACGCGAAACTTTGACCATGCACGGCCTTGACATGCGGCTCAAGCACTTGACCCGGGCCAAACATTTCAATCAACTCAGAAATGCACAGGAATTTTGCCCGCAAATCAGCGTCTAGCGCATTCAACTCCTCGTCGATGTCAGAGTTCAATGTTTCGACACGCCATGCCATTGGCAAATTATAACAATAAAGTGATCGAAATTGCTTTCTACATTGCGCCTACTGCTTGCAGTTTCGCTGCCTGAGCAGGGCAATACTTGGGTTAATGCCTTGGGGATTTATGCGGTCTAACGTCTGGCAAACAGTGCGAAGATCCTGTTGACTCCAGCCCCTCGGCTGAGTATGATGACATATATGTCATTACTCGAAACCTGACATGCCAGAATTTTCAGAGCACGCCCCGCTGTTCACATTGCAAAATGAGGTTTTGGTTCGATTGCAGTCGATGGCCGACCCGCAGTTGAGCCAGGCCAAACTGTGCGGCGGAACCGCCTTGGCGCGCTGCTGGCTCGATCACCGGGTTTCGTATGACCTGGATTTCTTCTTTCCAAAAGGTTTCCGCGCCAGCCAACTGGCCGTGGCCTTGAAAACCAAGGGCATCGAATTTGAAGCCAGCGACCTGGTAGATGACCCTCATCAAGCCAACCAACTCCACGGCTATGTGCTGCATGCGGGCCAGCGCCTCAAGGTCTCCTTTGTTGAAGATGCCTATTTCAGCCTATTCCCGGTTGTGGTCAAACCCTTCGGCGAAACGACTGTTCGCACCGAGCCAGTGGAAGGTCTGTACCACCGCAAGCTGCGTACTGTATCGGGCCAGGGCTCGCAAGGCGACTCGTATGAAGGCGGCAGGCAAACAGCCCGGGACCTTTTTGACCTGTATGTGCTGTCTCAGGAAGTCATGCCGCTGCAGCCCTTCATGCAGTCGCTCCCCTACGCGTACCCGACCGCCGCCTTTGACAACGGTTTGGCCAGCATGCCCTGGTTTGAGCTGATGGATGAGCTGGCTGAGCTGGTCTGCGCACCCAAATGGGCCAAGGCAAAAGATGTCACATTCCTGCAAAACGCACTTTATGAACAAATCGGCGCAAACATTGTTGGCAACTTCTGAAGGCTGGGAGTCGATCAGCAAAAAGGCCTTCTGGGACCGCGAGGTGCCTTTGCAGCGCTGGCGCGAAAAGGCGGCCGCAGCGCACCCTTCCTACTTGCCCGCCGCCATTGCCAACCTGACACCGCGCGAATTCATCCGGTTTTACGGATCTGACGAGTTCACCCGCCATTGGCCAGCGCTCAGGGCAAGCCTGCCAGAAAGCTCAGGCAAATACCTCGGCCTGTATGACCTGGCCTGGAGCCAACTGGCCGGAGGCGGCTGGAACCTGCGGCCCACACCCGATTTTTTTGCATTGCCGGAGAAACGCCGCGCTTTTCTTGCGCAGGTTGCCAAATTCCCCGGCAAAAGCATTTACGAGATCGCCAAAGACCTGGGCCTGCAATACCGCCGGGCGCACGACCATGCCAAGTGGCTCACCCAATCCGGAACAATCAAACGCCGTGAAACGACCTCACACAACCGCCGCAAAAGTTGCCTCTATCCTGCAAAGTAGCCGCGAACAGCAAACATCATGATGATTGAAACCGAATCGAACGAAACCAGGGCTGGCGCTTGACCAACCCGATGATATCGGCGCTGGGATATCTCGGAATCTGGATCGCCAATGCTGAAAGCAGGTGCTTGGCTGTACACTTTGAAGAACCCACCAAGCTGAACCCGCCAACACCATGAAGCCATCCCTTGCGCTGCGACAACACGGTGCAGACATCCGGCGCATTGTCTTTGCCAATGGCGCATCCAACCCCCGCGTGTTTGGCTCGGTCGTGCATGGCGATGACACCGAAAACAGCGACCTGGACATTCTTGTGGACCCGATCAGCGGCAAAACGACTCTCTTCAGCCTGGCCAGCATCCAGCTTGAAATCCAGGAACTGACCGGTGTCAAAACAGATGTGCTCACCCCGAAAGCACTGCCTGAGCGCTTCCGCAGCAAAGTATTGGTTGAAGCCCAGCCGATATGACGGCAAAACCGTCCAGGCAGTTACCAAGGGCATTGAAGACATCGGTGAAGCAGCCAACCAGAAGAGAATCAAATTTTGCTATGTAATTTATAGCAAATAATTGTTATTCCATGTGACTCAAGCCGCAGAAAAGCTTGAAAATTACCAAACCGGCTGAAAAGCTCCACTATCGTACCCATATTGGGGTTTTTAGACATCTTTCTGGCATCCCATATTCCAATAAGTCACCCGATAAGTCCATTGTAAATTTCCAAGGGTTAACCCGAGACACAGTCATTGCCTCGCCAGATACCATCAGTTACATACAAGTAGGCTGAATGGGGAGTGAGGGATGGCTGACACACAAGTCCAGAAGAACGAAATCTATGTGTTTGACGCGGCCGTGCCCGACTTGCAAACACTGATTGACGCCGTTACCGCCGCATCTGGCGCCGGGGCCAGAATCATCATCCTCCAGGCGGGCAGAGACGGCGTGCTGCAACTGGCCGATGCGCTGGCAGGCGAATCCGGTCTGGACGCCATTCATATTTTTTCGCATGGCTCGGTGGGCAGCCTGCAACTGGGCTCCACCTTTCTCAACACCTCCACCCTGCCCGGCTATAGCGCTGCACTGGCTCGGATTGGCAGTGCCTTGAGTGCTAGCGGCGACTTGCTGCTGTATGGGTGCAATGTGGCGCAGGGGGAATTGGGGCAGTTGTTCATCCAGGAGATTGCGGCGGCTACGGGGGCGGACGTAGCGGCTTCTGAGGATTTCACGGGGCCGGCAAATTATGGTGGAAATTCAGCGCTTGAAGAAGTGGTGGGTGTGGTGTCTTCAGATAGCCAAGTAAGCC
>JANNEZ010000233.1:0-3358 GCA_031379255.1 Rhodoferax sp.
GGAGCAGGACGAAAACTTCCGTTTCGTGAAAGTCCTTGGCGACACGTTTTCGGCCGACCACTTTCCCGAAGGCGACTTTATCGGCAAGACGCGCTGGGAATCCGACGCGATCGGTGTGTCGCCCGAGCAATGGGCCGCGCACCGTGCGTTGCTTGAATCCCATCAGACTTTCCGCAACCTGGAGTTTCAGCGGCAATCGGCCAATGGCGAGATGCGCTGGGTCTCGATCGGCGGCATGCCGATTTATGACGCCGAAGGAAATTTCTGCGGGTACCGGGGCGTGGGCACCGACATCACCGAACAAAAACGCCGGGAAGACGAAACACAGCGTCTGGCGTTTTACGACACCCTGACGGGTCTGCCCAATCGCCGCCTGTTGCTGGACCGCCTGGCGCAAGCGATGGTGGCGAGCGGACGCAGCCAGAAACATGGGGCCTTGCTGTTCATTGACCTGGACAACTTCAAGGACCTCAATGACACCATGGGACACGACGTTGGCGACCAGCTGCTCGAGCGCGTGGCCAACCGTCTGGTGACCTGCATCCGCCAGGGTGACACGGTAGCCCGTTTTGGCGGCGATGAATTTGTGGTGATGCTCGAAGACCTCCACGCTGATTTGACCGCTGCCAGCGACCAGGTCAAAACGGTATCTGAAAAAATCCTGGCTACGTTGAACCTGCCTTTTGAACTGCTGGGCAAAACGCACTACAGCACCCCGAGCATCGGCATCGCATGTTTTGCGGCCAAGTTGACGGGGTTGACGAATTGCTCAAGCGCGCTGACCTGGCAATGTACCAAGCCAAATCGGCCGGCCGCAACACGCTGCGCTTTTTTGACCCTGAAATGCAGGCGGCTGTGACACAGCGCGCCGCGCTGGAGGTGGACTTGCGCCATGGGCTGGAGCGCGGCGAACTGGTGCTGCATTTCCAGACCGTGGTGAGCCACCAGGGCCGTGTCACCGGTGTGGAGGCGCTGGTGCGCTGGCACCACCCGCAGCGTGGCATGGTGCCGCCCAATGAGTTCATTCCGGTCGCCGAGCAGACCGGGTTGATCCTGCCGATTGGCCAATGGGTGCTCAAGACCGCCTGCGCACAACTGGTGGATTGGGCGCAGGACCCATTGACCCGGTACCTCACGCTCTCCGTCAACATCAGCGCGCGCGAGTTTCACGAACCGGATTTTGTCGCTGAAACCATGCGCCTGATCAAGCAAAGCGGCGCCAATGCCAACCTCCTGAAACTGGAGCTCACCGAGAGCCTGCTGCTGGGCGACATCCAGGACACCGGGAAAAAGATGGGGCGGCTTCGCGAGTCAGGCGTGCGCTTCGCGCTGGACGATTTCGGCACCGGTTATTCGTCGCTGTCTTACCTGCGGCAGTTGCCGCTGGACGAGCTCAAGATCGACCAGTCTTTCGTGCGCGATGTGTTGACCGACCCCAACGACGCGGCCATCGCCAAGACCATCATCGCGCTGGCCCACAGCCTGGGCCTGGCTGTTGTGGCCGAAGGTGTGGAGACGATCGGGCAGCGCGAGTTTCTGGCGCGCCACGGCTGTGAGTTGTTTCAGGGGTATTTGTTTGGCCAGCCCTTGCCAGTGGCCGAAATCAATCTGGCGGACCTGGCGATCAGTTTTGTCGCGACCGAGTCCGAGTCGCTGAACCTGAGCCTGCTGTAAGCCCGCAGCCGCTCGGCGCCCGCTGCCGGTCAACCCGCCCGGGGCAAACGCAGTTTCGATTTTTCGGCCGCGCCCTTGTCGGCCACACCGGCGAACTTGCTGTATTTGGCCAGAAGGGGCGCCAACTGGGCGTAAATTTTCGGGCTGCCCGCAAGACACTCCTTGTGGTCCAGAAAGTCTGCCTCGCCGGTGAAATTGCCCACCAGGCCGCCGGCCTCTGTCACCAGCAGCGAGCCTGCGGCCATGTCCCAGATTTGCAGGCCAGCCTCAAAAAACGCCTCGGTGCGGCCGGCTGCCACATAGGCCAGATCCAGCGCGGCCGCGCCCGGTCGGCGCAGGCCCGCGCAGCGCGGCATCACCTCGGCCATCATGGACAGGTAAGTCTGGAAATCGTCGCCGGGGCGAAACGGGAAGCCGGTGGCGATCAGGCTTTCGTTCATGCGGATGCGTTTGGAGACGCGGATGCGCCGGTCATTCAGAAACGCGCCGCGCCCCTTGGTGGCGGTGAAAAGATCGTTGCGGGTGGGGTCATACACCACCGCCTGCTCGACCTTGCCTTTGACGGCCAGCGCGATGCTCACACAATACACCGGCAGGCCGTGGATGAAGTTGGTGGTGCCGTCGAGCGGGTCGATGATCCAGACGAAGTCGGAGTCTTTCGCGCCATGCTCGCGCCCTGATTCTTCGGCCAAAATGCCATGCCCCGGGTAGGCCGTGAGCAGGGTTTCGATGATGATGGCTTCAGCCGCCTTGTCCACCTCGGTGACGAAATCGTTCACCTGCTTCTGCGAAACGCGGACCGACTCAACGTCCAGCGCGGCGTGGTTGATGATTTTCCCGGCTTCGCGCGCGGCCTTGACGGCCACGTTGACCATCGGGTGGAGGTTGGGAGACGGCATGAATTTTTGAAGGAAGAGCGTCGACGATGGCCAGGCGATGCCGGCAGCGACAATGCAAGCATTTTAGCCGGCCTGCATTTCCCGTGAAAACGCGCTTCATCCTCCTGAACACCAGCCATGCCGGCAACGTGGGTGCGGCCGCGCGGGCGATGAAAGTGATGGGTTTTGACGACCTGGTGCTGGTTGCGCCGCGCTGGGCCAATGTGTTGCGCCGCGAAGAAACCGTCCAGCGCGCCAGTGGCGCGCTTGATGTGCTGGACAAGGCCATGATCGTCGCCACCCTCGATGAAGCGCTGCATGGCATGACCCACCTGTGCGCCACCGCCATGACGCCGCGTGATTTCGGCCCGCCCACGGAGGCGCCCCGCGAACATTTTGAGTCGTTGCTGGACGCTGGCCGACACGGCGCGCCAGAGGGCGTCGCTTTTCTCTTCGGCTCCGAACGTTTCGGCATGAAAAATGACGACGTCTACCGCTGCCACGTGGCGCTGTCGATCCCGACCAACCCGCAATTCGGCTCGCTGAATCTGGCATCGGCGCTCCAGGTTGTCGCTTATGAGTGGCGCCTGGCCCTGGGCCGGGCGGGTCAGGGCGGGTTCGCAGTTGAAGCGGCGACACCGGAGGCTGCGCAGGCCGACGCCGCCCAGGTGGCCGGCCTATTGGCGCACCTGGAGCAGGCGCTCACGGCCATTGGTTTTCTCGATCCCGATTCGCCCAAAAAACTCATGCCGCGCCTCAACCAGCTCTTCAACCGGGCCGCCGTGACGCAGGAGGAAATCCACATC
>JANNEZ010000252.1:0-20299 GCA_031379255.1 Rhodoferax sp.
GCGGATTTCGTCCAGGCGGCCCTGGTCGGGCATCTTGGAGGGGTTCTCGACCATCTTCACCGTGCCGTCAACCTGCACCACCTGGTACACCACGCTGGGCGCCGTGGTGATCAGGTCCTGGTCAAACTCGCGCTCCAGCCGCTCCTGAACGATTTCCATGTGCAGGAGTCCCAGAAAACCGCAACGAAAGCCAAAGCCGAGAGCCTGGCTCACTTCTGGCTCATAACGCAAAGACGAGTCGTTGAGCTTGAGTTTTTCAAGGCTGTCGCGCAAGCCTTCGTACATGTTGGCTTCTGTTGGATAGAGTCCGGCGAACACCTGGGGCTGGATTTCCTTGAAACCCGGCAGCGCCTCGGTCGCAGTGGACGCCGCTCCACCGGTTCCGGGCTTGATCAGGGTGATGGTGTCGCCTACTTTGGCCGCTTGCAGTTCGCGAATGCCGGCAATGATGTACCCGACTTCGCCGGCTTTCAGGCATTCGCGTGGCTGGTTGGCCGGAGTGAAGACACCGAGGCTGTCGGCGTTGTATGTGGTGCCCGTTGCCATCATCTTGATGCGGTCGCCTTTGGCCAAAGTACCGTCCACGACCCGAACCAGCATGACCACGCCGACGTAGTTGTCAAACCAGCTGTCGACAATCATCGCGCGCAAGGCACCGTCCGGGTTGCCGCGCGGCGCCGGCACCCGCGCCACGATCGCCTCCAGGATTTCGTCAATGCCCATGCCGGTCTTTGCGGAACACGGTATTGCGTGGCTCGCGTCAATGCCAATCACGTCTTCTATTTCCAGGCGTGCATTGTCTGGGTCGGCGTTCGGCAGATCCATTTTGTTGAGCACCGGGACAACCTCCACGCCAAGCTCAAGGGCCGTATAACAGTTCGCCACCGTCTGCGCCTCGACGCCTTGGCTCGCGTCAACCACAAGGAGCGCACCTTCACAGGCAGACAATGACCGCGAGACTTCGTAGGAGAAATCAACGTGTCCAGGCGTGTCGATCAAATTGAGGTTGTAAACGATGCCGTCATTGGCCTTGTAGTTGAGTGCGGCGGTCTGCGCCTTGATGGTTATCCCACGCTCTTTCTCAATGTCCATGGAGTCAAGAACCTGGGCCTGCATCTCGCGGTCCTGCAGACCACCGCAACGTTGAATGAGACGATCTGCCAATGTCGATTTGCCATGATCAATGTGCGCGATGATTGAAAAATTTCTGATGTGATTCATCAACGAAGAGCTTCAAGTGATTGAATTAAAACGGCTGGACAAGAAAAAAGGGCGCGTCGAGTGAGGACGCGCCCTGAACCAACAATCTTTTGGCAACTGCGAAAGTTGGAACTTCATTGTAGGCAAAACGGCCCGAGTGGACAGCCCCAAAGTTGCCTCAAGCGGGTCGTTGCGACCTAGCAACATGTTAGATATACACAGCTTATTCACAAAAACTACTGGAAACCGGGGAACAACATGTGGGCGAGCTGTGGATCACGTTAAAGTCAGACCTATCGATCCCACAATGTGAATTCTTACTGTGCTGATATGCCAATTTGGTTCGGACTGGGGTCCTTATTCTAACCAATTCCCTGAAAGGCAATCACATATGTTAGTAATTGCAAACATAGCAAGTTTGTCCCGCCATCAAAAATATATTTTATTGAGCTTGGATTCCTGCCCATTTAGACAAATGCCCCCAATCCGGAGTCGGAATTGGGGGCACAGCCGAAAAAGGAGACTTAACGCGCTGGCCGGATCAGCGCGTATTGAGCCCAATCACCGCGTCTGAAAAGGACGTTGACGGACTTTGATTTGTCTATTTTCGCGATGGCTTGATCAAACTCTTTGACGTTTGAAACCTCCACGTTGGCAATCGCGACAATGAAATCGCCTTCCCTCAAACCCGCCCTTGCGGCGCCCTCAACTGCGGTTTCCACTTTGACACCGCCTTTTAGTTTGGCTTGTGTCCGCTGCGCTTCCGTCAACTCAGTCACCGTGAGTCCGAGGACCTGCGCCGATGCCGTCGGCTTGGGCTTCTCTTCACGCTCCGGCGTGCGGCGCGCCACAACACGATCCGGTTCAACTTCAGCAATGACCACGCTGAGTTCTTTTGTCGAACCACGGCGGAAAACCGTCAAGTTGCTTTTGGTCCCGGGTTTCACAGCACCGACAATCCGCGGAAGGTCACCTGACTTCTCGATTGTTTTTCCCTCGAATTTGGTGATAATGTCGCCGGCCTCAACACCTGCCTTTTCCGCCGGCGAACCCGCCTCCACGCCACGAACCAAGGCACCCTGCGGTTTGCCAAGGCCGATGGACTCCGCAACATCCTTGGTGACCTGGTCAATCTGCACGCCGATGCGCCCGCGCGATACCCGTCCACTGGTACGCAACTGCTCGCTGACCCGAACCGCCTCGTCCATTGGAATGGCGAACGAAATGCCCATGAATCCGCCTGAACGCGAATAGATCTGGCTGTTGATTCCCACGACCTCGCCGCGCATATTGATCAGCGGCCCGCCCGAGTTGCCCGGGTTGATCGCGACGTCGGTCTGGATAAATGGCAGGTAGTCTCCCGTATCCCGCTGCTTGGCACTCACGATACCGGCCGTCACGGTATTCTCCAGCCCAAAAGGCGAACCGATGGCCATCACCCATTCACCGACTTTGAGACGGCTGACGTCCCCGACCTTGACTGCTGGCAGCCCCGTGGCTTCAATCTTGACGACCGCTACATCGGTGCGCTTGTCAGCGCCAATGATTTTTGCCTTGAACTCACGCTTGTCGGGCAAGGTCACCAGGACTTCATCGGCGCCATCCACCACATGGGCGTTTGTCATGACAAAGCCGTCTGCCGTCAGGATGAATCCGGAGCCCACACCCCGCGGAGTTTCGTCGTCCTGCGGCTGCTGAGGCCTGTTGGGGCGCGGCGCCTGTCTTGGTCCGTTCGGCATATTGGGAATTGGCACACCAAATCGCCGGAAAAATTCCAGCATTTCCTCATCGATGGGTCCGCCGCCGCCCCCTTGCGCCGTGCGTGAAGACGATCTTTCGAGGGTCCGGATATTGACGACCGACGGCCCTACCTGCTCTACCAACTCTGTAAAGTCCGGCAGACCGCGAACTTGCGCGTGCGCGGTTTTAACCGCTGGCCCAACCGGTACAAGCCAAACCGTGGCAGCAAGAGCCGCGGCACCCAATACGGGAAGCAATTTTCTTGAATCTAATGCAAACATCATTGACCTTTCTGTGTCACGCCTCGGTGTCCTGGAAACTGAGAACCAATCAAACGCAATTGGTTCTGGTCTGGATGACAAATTGACAAATTCCGCGCAATTCGCATCGCCCGCCACCGCCCGCTTATTTGGTGGCCTATCGCTTGCGTTCAAGTCCCTGGGCAAAACTGGTCAGGGTTTGCGTGGGCACTTCACCCACGACCGTCAACCACCAGTCGCCAGGTTTGTCGGAAGTCTTGTCGCTAAGTTTTCGCGTCAGCGATTTGGTCGCTCCCATCGACATCAGCCCTTCTTGAATATGGCGGTGCCGGTCAAATGACTCAACGAACAACGAAACCGAGGCCAATCCATCGGAAAAAATCCATTGCATGGCGCTTTCTGACTGCCCATTTTCGGATTGGTTGACCACCCTCTTGAAACAATTCATGGGCTTGAAACCAGCCACCGCTGCCTTGAGAACCCACCCTTCGGCCAATGCCGTGGTTTTAAGCAAATCGGGCCTGACAACCTTGTAGCCCTCGACATTGGCCATCAGCTGGCTCAGTTTGCCCATGCTGACAGGCGCGTCGAGTTGCAGCTCAGAGAATGCAGCCTGCTCCAAAACACGGCCGTCGGTGTCGAGGGTCTGCAACTTCACAACCAGTCCGGATTTTTTCTCGCTCCAGACGCGGTAACCAAATCTCAGGTTGTCCCGGGCGAGTAAATGCACGACGTCGGCGTCAACTCCAGCCACCCGTTCGACGCCCAGGTGTTTTGCCAGGTAAAACAGCGCAATCGAAGACTCTGGCGCACGAAGCATGTTCGGAAACAGTCCCAATGCCTCCCGTTTTTCGGCCGTTGCCGTTTTGTTTTCGATATTGAACGTAATGACTTCATCATTGCGGCGAAACGTCGAACGCGGCGCGCCGGACAGTGTTTCAATGCGCTCCATTTGCTGGTCACCGTCGCAAACATGCCAAATGCGGGCGCTGGACATGCTGTTGGCAGAAGATACGACAAAGGTACCGACATAAGCCCTCTTGCGGGACGCCTCGTGCATTCGCATCAACCAGTCGGCAACACTTCGTTCACCGGATTTGGCATCTTGCGAAAGAACGACCGAAGCTCCCAACGGCACTGCAGTCCCGCCCGAAGGCAGGGTCTGCGCCTGGCAAATGCTGCCGGCGACCGCCAGCAGGCTGGCCAGAATCGTCGAACCTGGAATCGTCACCGGGAAGGGCTTTCGAAGGTTGCGTTTCGCAGGAACCCCGCCGGCATCTGCAACGCGGACGTTCCACCAAACTGTTTATGGGCAGCCAACAGCGCGTCCAGGTGCGGGTCGCGAATCATCACTTGGGGCTCAAGGCCTGAATTGTTGCCGGCACCGGATTGGGCCATTTGAGGGGAAGAATCAGGCCCGCCAAAACTAGACAACACACTCCACCCCATAGCGGCGACCGCGACAAACGATGCCACGCCTGCCACCACCTTCCAGCGAAAACTTGAATGGTTGGCGCTGGCAGTGTTGTATCGGACGCGAGCTTCGTCGACCGGAAATTCAAGGTCTGGGGCCAATACATCGCCCGGCGCAGACACCGGCTGGATTTGCGCCAGTCGCGTCCGGAACCGGTCGGCAAACTGGGCATCGGCAGCCAACCCCGCTGCGTCACCAAATCGCAAAATATCGCCAATCACGTGGTTGGCGTGCCAAGCCTCGCGCGCGTCGCCACTGGTGCTGGCCAAATCAACCGCATGGGCAAATGCGGTGCCGCGAAGACGCCCGTCCATCAGGTCGGAGACCAGTGCCCTGTTCTTCAATTCTTCAACATTTGTCATCTTCAGCCTCTCAACATCCTACTCCGCAGCTTACTTTCTACATAGCGAAAACCGGCTCAGGCAATCTGATCCAGACGCACCCTTCTCACCACCGTTTTCCGGCCTGGTTTTCGAGCATTGGCTTTATCCTTGCCGAAACCGCCTCCCGGGCGCGGAAAATCCGCGACCGCACCGTCCCAATCGGGCAATTCATCGCGGTCGAAATTTCTTCGTAACTCAATCCTTCGATCTCTCTCAGGGTCAAAGCCTGGCGCAAATCCTCCGGAAGCGCCAGCATCGCGGAATTGACCACCGCAGCGATTTCGTTCGCCGCATAGACCGATTCCGGTGTGTCATCGCTGATTGGTTCATTTCCATGCGATTTAGTTTCATCGTCGTCATCTTTGCGCAGATAGCTCTCTGAAACCGTCGGGTCGCGTTTAAGCTCCAAAAGCGATTTTTTGGCCGTATTCACGGCAATCCGGTAGAGCCAGGTGTAAAACTGGGCGTCACCCCGAAACTGGTGCAAGGCACGGTAGGCGCGAATGAAGGTTTCCTGCGCAATGTCTTCAACCAAGTCAACATCCCGGACCATCCGGCCAATCAGGCGCTGGATGCGCCGCTGGTATTTGATGACAAGCAGCTCAAAAGCCTTCTGATCGCCCGCCACTGTCCTTTCGACCAGCATCAGATCGCTGTCGTTGGCGGAAATCGGCGCTGAATTTTGGGCGTCCGTCATTCGCGGGCGAATTTTCCGGGATCTATGGAGACGGGCTCCGGGGAGGGCGATTTCCTGGGTCGAGCAAAAATCGCTCGCCGAACATTTCGCCACGCCGCCTTATCGGTTTTGCTTTGCAGCCAGAACCATTGCCGCTGACCAAATTGCGCGCTGAAGCGAACCAGCAGGGACGACTGAAAATCCAGGCCAACAGTGACATCGAAAAATGCCAAGGATTCACTGGAACCATTCTTCGTTGCAACAAAAAACCATTGCCTGCCATCCCAACGCAATTCGCCAATTGGCGATTTTCGCCACTGAACCAGGGCGAATAACCCCGATACCAGGCAAATTGCCAAAGCTGCAGGAAGCGTCCAGGAGGTTTGCGCCACGTTCACGCCCAGGCAAATAGCGGAAAAAACGCCACTCACCCAAATAACCACCATTCCCCATCCTGCATGAATTGGACGCTCCACCGGAAAACGGACCGCTGGAACTTGGTACATGGGTTGATCGGCAATTCGCCAGCGCTGATGCCGGCAGCGTCAAATGCGCTTGAAGACGAGGGAACCGTTGGTTCCGCCAAAGCCAAAGTTGTTTTTCACGGCGACATCGATCTTCACGTCTCGACCGATGTTGGCGCAGTAGTCCAGGTCGCATTCTGGATCCTGGTTGAAGATATTGATGGTTGGCGGAACTTTTTGCTGCTGAACCGACAAAACGGTGAACACAGACTCGATTCCGCCCGCTCCGCCAAGCAGGTGGCCGGTCATGGATTTGGTGGAGCTGACCACCATCTTTTTCGCGTGGTCACCCAACGCCGCCTTGATGGCATTGGATTCATTGATATCACCCAACGGTGTTGATGTGCCGTGGGCATTCAGGTAGTCCACCTGATCGGCATTGACACCCGCATTGTTCAAGGCACTGACCATCGCCCGCCTTGGGCCGTCCATATTGGGTGCCGTCATGTGGCCGGCGTCGGCGCTCATACCAAACCCGGCAAGCTCGGCGTAAATTTTGGCGCCCCGTGCTTTGGCATGTTCGAATTCTTCGAGCACCATCACACCCGCACCTTCACCCAAAACAAAACCATCGCGGTCCTTGTCCCAAGGACGGCTCGCAGTTTTGGGGTCATCGTTACGGGTCGACAAGGCGCGCATCGCGGCGAATCCGCCAATGCCAAGCTGCGACACCGTCGCTTCGGAGCCGCCGGCAATCATCACGTCGGCATCGCCGTATTCGATCATCCGGCCGGCTGTGCCAATGCTGTGCAAGCCTGTTGTGCAAGCCGTCACAATGGCGATGTTCGGGCCCTTGAAGCCAAACCGCATCGAGACATGGCCGGAAATCATGTTAATGATGGAGGCCGGCACGAAAAAGGGCGAAACCCGGCGCGGACCGCGGCTCACCAACTCGTCGCGCGTCGTTTCAATCAGCGGCAAGCCGCCAATGCCCGAGCCAATATTGCAGCCAATACGCACCGCTTGCGCGTCGCTCAAGCCATCGCCCGTGGCCAGTCCCGAGTCAGCCACGGCCTGGAATGCCGCCGCCAGCCCCAGATGGATGAAGCGGTCCATGTGCCGCCCTTCTTTCTCGGGTATGTAGTCAGCGATATTGAACCCTTTGACTTCACCTGCGAACTTGCACGCGTAAGCAGACGGGTCAAAACTCTGGATGGTGTCAATCCCGGACCGGCCCGCCAGCAGGTTTGCCCAGGAATCGGCCACCGTGTTGCCCACGGGGCTGATGCAGCCCAGGCCAGTGACGACGACGCGACGCCGGGACATCAGGCTTTTTTGTGGGTGCTGGCGTAGTCGACGGCGTTTTGGACAGTTGTTATTTTTTCCGCATCTTCATCCGGAATTTCAATGCCAAACTCATCTTCCAGCGCCATCACCAGTTCGACCGTGTCCAGCGAGTCCGCGCCAAGGTCAGCGACAAAAGCCTTTTCATTGGTCACTTGTGATTCTTCAACGCCGAGTTGCTCGGCAATGATCTTCTTAACGCGTGTTTCTATATCGCTCATGAAATCCCTCAAAGGGTTGTAAAAGAATCAGCAATTCTAGCTGCGCAACGGTCTTGCCCGGGCATTTCCAGCCGGGGCTTGCCGCTTGCCAGATCCGGGCGGATCGACCGGTTGCCTTACATGTACATGCCGCCGTTCACGTGAAGCTCCTGGCCGGTGATATAGCCGGCTTGCGGCGACGCCAAAAACGCCACTGCATGCGCCACGTCAGCCGGCTTGCCCAAATGCCCCAAGGGTATTTGCCCCACGAGCGCCTTTTGCTGGTCTTCACTCAAGGCGGCGGTCATGTCGGTCTCAATAAATCCGGGCGCCACACAGTTGACGGTGATATGGCGCGAGCCCAGCTCGCGTGCCATGGCGCGGGTCATACCGGCAACGCCGGCCTTGGCCGCCGCGTAGTTGGCCTGGCCGGCATTGCCGGAGGCTCCCACCACTGACGTGATATTGACGATGCGGCCATACCGCTGTTTCATCATCGTGCGCATCGAAGCGCGGCTGACCTGGAAAACAGCTTTGAGGTTGGTGCCGATCACCGCGTCCCATTCGGCGTCTTTCATGCGCAAACTCAAGTTGTCGCGCGTGATACCGGCGTTGTTGACCACAATCTGCAAACCGCCATGCAGCTTGACGATCGCGTCAATCGCCGCGTCAACACCAGGCAGGTCATTGACGTTCAGATTCTGGCCGCTGCAGCCGGGAAATCCGCCCAGCGCGGCGGCTATTTTGGCCGCGCCTTCATCGGAAGTCGCCGTGCCAATGACCTTGACGCCCAGACGGGCCAGTTCCATCGCAATGGCCGCGCCAATTCCGCGGGACGCCCCGGTTACCAGGGCCACTTGCCCTTCCAATTTGATTTCGCTCATGGGTTCAACCGTTCAAACTGATTTTGACTTCTGCCAGACTGGCAGGATCAAACAAGGGCAGCCCCTGCATGTCTGCATCAATTCGCTTGACCAAGCCCGCCAAAACCCTGCCGGGCCCGCATTCGACCACCGTGTAGATACCCCGGGATTTCAGCGCGCGCACACATTCAACCCAGCGAACCGGGCCAAAGGCCTGGCGATACAGGGCGTCGCGGATTTTGTCGGCATCGGATTCAAGCGCCACATCGACGTTGTTGATCAAGGCAATGCCTGGCGAGGAAAAATCGGTATCTTCGAGACGTCCACGCAACCGGTCCGCAGCCGGTTTCATCAGGCTTGAATGAAAGGGTGCTGACACTGGCAAAGGCAAGGCGCGTTTGGCGCCATTGGCTTTCAACACCTCGCAAGCTTTCTCGACAGCGGCCTTGCTTCCCGCGATCACGGTCTGAGTTGGGTCGTTGAAATTCACGGCTTCAACCACTTCGTTCAGGTTTTGTTCCCCCAAAGCGCGCAGGGTGGCGGTCGCCTCGGCACAACCCGCGATGACATTCGCGGCATCCATACCCAATACGGCGGCCATGGCCCCGGCACCCACAGGAACAGCCTCCTGCATGGCCTGCGCCCGGAAACGCACCAGGGAAACGGCCTGAGACAGGGTCAAGGCGCCAGCGGCAACCAAAGCAGAATATTCCCCCAGCGAATGCCCGGCAACGGCTTGCGGAGCCACGCCCACTTCGGCCATCCAGACGCGGAACGCGGCAATGGCCGCCACCAGCATCACGGGCTGCGTGTTGGTGGTCAACGCCAGCGCCTCTTTGGGCCCTTCCTTGATCAGCTTGCCCAAATCCTCGCCCAGCGCGTCAGATGCCTCTTTGAGCGTCAATGCGACCACCGGATGATCACCCCAGGCGTCCAGCATGCCGACCGACTGGGAACCCTGTCCCGGGAAAACGAACGCGAATGGTTTCATAGATTGAGCAACACGGCGCCCCAGGTAAAGCCACCGCCCACCCCTTCGAGCATCAGCAATTGGCCAAGCTTGATCCTGCCGGAACGCACGCCCGCGTCGAGCGCCAGGGGAATCGAGGCCGCCGACGTGTTGCCATGCTGGTCAACCGTGACCATGACCTTGTCCATCGGCAACTTGAGCTTTCGGGCGGTGCTTTGAATAATGCGGATATTAGCCTGGTGCGGAATCAACCAGTCGATGTCAGCCTCCAGTTTGCCGGCTTTGGCAAGCGTTGCACGCGCCGCCTGCTCCAGCACCCCCACGGCCAGTTTAAAGACGGCCTGGCCGTCCATTTTCAGGACCGGATCGCCGAGAATCTGGCCGCCCGACACGTTGCCCGGCACACACAAAATGCCGACATGTTTACCGTCGGCATGCAAATCGCTGGCCAGAATGCCAGGTGTATCCGAGGCTTCGAGCACCACCGCGCCGGCGCCGTCGCCAAACAGGACGCAGGTCGTGCGGTCGCTAAAATCGAGGATGCGCGAAAACACCTCCGCGCCAATCACCAGCGCCTTGCTGGCGGCGCCCGTCTGGATCATGGCGTCCGCGATGGCCAGCGCATAGACAAAACCGCTGCATACAGCCTGCACGTCAAACGCCGCGCAACCATTGGCCCCCAGCTTGTTTTGCAGGATGCACGCCGTGGACGGAAACACCATGTCAGGTGTTGAGGTCGCCACGATGATGAGATCAATGTCGCCGGCGCCCAGATTCGCGGCAGCCAAGGCACTTCGGGCTGCTTCCAGTCCGAGGTCGCTGCTGCACACTTCAGGCGCGGCGAAATGGCGAGCGCGGATACCTGTGCGTTCAACGATCCACTCGTCGGAGGTTTCAACGCCCTTGGCGGCCAATTCTGCAGCCAGATCGACGTTGGTCAGGCGACGGGGCGGCAAAAAACTGCCCGTGCCCGTGATTCGGGAAAAACGTCTCATCCAGCGAGTTTAGCTGGCGGCGGCGGGACAAGCGCCGAGCTTGCCGCAGCCGTGCCTGGCTCGAAATGGGCAAGGTCGTCGCCACTCGCCAGCAAGGCGGACGCATGGGCAATCCGGGTCTGCACCCGCTCCAGCAAATTGTTGTTGACCGCCTCGAACGCCCGTTTGAGCGCATATTCGAAGGCGATGACATCGGCAGACCCATGGCTTTTGAACACCAGGCCGCGCAGGCCGAGCAGCGCACCGCCGTTGTAACGCCGGTGATCGACGCGTTTTTTGAGCGCCGACAACACCGAATAAGACACCAGGCCGGCCATTTTGGTGAAGATGTTGCGTGAATACTCGATTTTCAGAAACTCGCCAATCATCGAGGCCAGGCCTTCGCTGGTTTTCAGGGCCACATTGCCGACAAAACCGTCACAGACAACAATGTCCACCGTGCCCTTGAAAATGTCATTGCCTTCCACATTCCCATAAAAATTCAAATCGCCCGAGTCGCTCGCCGCCTTCAGCAGCTTGCCCGCCTTCTTGCTGACTTCATTGCCCTTGATTGCCTCTTCGCCAATATTAAGCAGGCCCACCGAGGCTTTCTCGTTGCCGCCCAGCGCCGACACCAGCGCCGAACCCATCACCGCGAACTGCAACAGGTGCTCGGCAGTGCTGTCAACATTGGCACCCATGTCCAGCACCGTGGTCGCAACGCCCTTGACGTTTGGAATTTGACCGGCAATGGCCGGCCGGTCGATGCCGTCGACGGTGCGCAGCACAAGGTACGAGATCGCCATCAGCGCGCCGGTGTTGCCAGCAGAAACGGTGGCCTGGGCATGGCCGTCTTTGACCTGCCGGATCGCGACGCGCATGGACGAATCTTTTTTGCGGCGCATCGCTACTTCAACCGAATCGTCCATGTCGACCACCTCGGTGGCTGTGACGATCGTCGCCCGGGGGTGCGAGAACTTCGCCAGGCTTTCGGCAAGGCCCACCAGAATCAGCCGGGCCTCGGGGTGGTTGTCAAGAAAATTGCGGCAAGCCGCCAGCGTGACGCTGGGGCCGAAGTCGCCGCCCATGCAATCGACAGCGATGGTTGTCAATTGGCGATGGCCCTGCCGCTTGGGAAAAAACTATCGAAACCGCTGGGGTAGACCCGGATTCAGCCAGCTTTTCAGGCTTCGGTTTTGGTTTTGAGAACCTTGCGCCCACGGTAAAAACCGGTGGGACTGATGTGGTGGCGCAGATGTGTTTCACCCGTCGTGGATTCCACGGCGATGCCCGGCACGTTGAGCGCGTTGTGTGAACGATGCATACCGCGCTTGGACGGTGACTTTTTGTTTTGCTGGACGGCCATGATCCGCTTCCTGGTTGGAGCGCCGGGCTGCCTAAACCCCAGGGAGACCTGAAGGCAGCGGCCAGTGGCGCAAAATGTTGGTTAAATTCTCAAAAGCTTATTCAAAATACGCTTTTGGTTCACACCCGACTTGAATCGGGCGAAGCCTTGGATTATAGCCCAGCCTGACCATTTCGCCATAAATTGGCTGGCAGCCCTTGCAAAGTCGCAACACCCGGCGCAACATCGCCTTCACCTTCAACCCGGCAGAAAGATGAACCCAACATGATCAAAGTCAGCGTGATGTACCCCAACACCCCCGGTGCCAGGTTCAACCACGAGTATTACCGGGACAAGCACATGCCCATGGTCAAAGCCAAAATGGGCGATAAATGCAGGTCTTACACGGTGGACAAAGGTTTGGCCGGTGGCGCGCCCGGCGCCCCGGCCACTTACGTGGGCATGTGCCACATTTTTGCTGATTCCGTCGAGGCATTCCAAGCGGGTTTTGGCCCCCATGCCAAGGACATCATGGCCGATATTCCCAATTACACAGATATCGCGCCGGTCATGCAAATCAGCGAAGTGGTGGTTGGGTAAACGGATGCGCGCAAATACTGCCGCTTACATTCCAAGCGGCATATGGCGCGCGTCAAAGCCCATCGACTGCATTTCCCGACGGAAGTGTGTCATTGCCAACGGAAAAACTTGAGCAGACAACACATACTGGTAAGCCTCCGTGTCGATTAACGGCGCAATTTGCGCCTCTGTGACGGCAGCCGGGTACGTAAACTTGGCTTCGTAGCTTGCGCTAAATTCGGCAATTTGATCGGCTGCGCCGGTCTTGGACGCTTTCGCCAGCAGGTCAATGGTCACTATTCCTAATAGTTGCGAAAGTGCTTCATTGGCTATCGCAAGACCAACCTCTATCGTCTGTGTCAGTTGAACGTTCCACGGATCTTGCCCGCTAGATACCGCCTTGTTTTCACCGTGAAACGATGTTGCCCGAAATGAGACCAGTTTGGGTCGAAGGCTGGCTATTTCCATAGTTTCGCCTCTTGCCCGCCAATGTAGGTCGATGAAACAGCAGTCGCCCGGCTCATCTTCTTCATCTTGTAGCCCGCAATTTCAACAACATTGCGGGGCTGAGCACTGAACACGCTTGTCACCGCCACGGACTTGAACCCTGGCTTGATGTCTCCCCGCAATTCCATCATCCCCTTCTCGGCGAGCAAATCCAAAAACGCGTTTTCGCTTCGACGCACCAGGCGGAGCAACGTATCCATCGCCTCCGAGTGCGCCACATCGTCGTTTTCGTACTTGCTGAACGCCACTGGCCCGCCGCCAAACAAAACAGCGGCCTGCCCTTGCGTCAGCTTGTACTTGCCGCGCAGCGCGCAAATCTCGTCGCCCGTGAGGAGGCCATCGACAGACTTTCGAAATGCCATGATGCCGCGTTTGTTCAGCTTGCCTTCTTTGACGCCCGCAAAATCGGAATGGCAGACATCGCACAACTGATAGTGCGAAGGCAGCATCGCTCTATGGCCTTTATATTCGCTCTCGACCATTTCCACCATTGAGGTCACGTGACCTTCGCCACAAATCGGGCAGAGCTCAGACGCTTTCATTGTCTTCTCCATGTCTAACTGGTATGGCAAGAAACTACCAAAACCAAAGTGCCAGCCTTGCTGATCGCAAACTTCACAAAATACACAACCGTCAATATCCTACCGATTCCGGGCAATTCCTCCAGCCGCCGCACCATATATGCGTCACAAGCAGCAATCCCGCCAGTACCGTTTTCGCACCACTCAGAATCAATAAAGTCATGGGCTTTGACGCCCCGGATGAGTTCGGCAACTTCTTCATAATCCCCGGCAAAAAACTTATCAACATCGTTCCGGCACTTTTTGGTCAGCGCCTTGACCCGATCAACTGACCTCGCCAAATCTTGCACCCGAACCAAATCGTACAAAGGGCCATTGCTAATTTTGAACCTGCCAATTTCTGTTGGCGGCTGCAGACTGTACTCCGAAAGGATGGTGAAATTTACCATGATGGTAATTTTAGAGTTGGTATTCAGGGCTTTTTGCGCAAGATTGGTGGGGCCATGTTGTTTTGGCATTTCACCATTTTTTACCTGCTCATTATCTGGGTGAACTACCAGCCTTAAAAGGGATAAGTCTGTGGACAACTTGTTATTTGAATGTGGATTTCTAGCTTATTGCCAATAAATTCAATACCAAATTGCCATAACTGAGTTAAAACTCAGGTGTGCACAATTAGCAAGCGAGGCACTCAAAATACCCAAATTAGGTATGATTGCGGTCTAAGACGTGCATTGGCCAAAAATTTATGAATTTTCGGGATCCAGGTCACGTATTTGTTTGATTTATAGCTATATTATATATAGCACTCTCAAGCGCCCCACACCCGGTCAATTGCGGCCATGATCTTGGCTTCCATGCGGCGGATGAATTCGCGGTTGGCGGCGACACCGGACTTCTCGGCTTCGATCTCGAAGAAGATAGGGTCTTCGGCCGAAAATCAGAGCATCAGACGAGCCTGTCCATTCTCGAACCACGCCGCGTCAAAGCCATCTTTCAGCAGCACGACCTTGCTGGTTGCCAAATTGGCATCACGGGCACGATTGAGATATTTGGCAAGTGTGTTGGCATCTTCGGTGAACAAATGGCTGATGGATTCGCAGTCGCACTGGGCCACCAGCTTAAAGTCGTCCTTCACGCGCACCCTGTCGTCTTGCGGGTCACGCACCATGCTGCGAATGATCAAACCGCAACGCATTGCGTGGTCCACATTGAACGGCAACACCACGAAATTACGCAAAGGCAGGTCGTTGATCGCCTGCTTCACCTGAAACTCTGAAATCACTATCGTCGAGAGGTACATCGGCACTTGCCTGTTCACACACTCGCGGTAATACGCGACGGCTACCGCGTGATGCGCCCGCGCCGGATCACTCAGGGAAATCAGGAAACTCGTGTCCAGCAAAACACTGTTCAACGGTTGCCTCCACGCAACTCGTCCACCCAGGCCGTTGCGTCAGACACATCCCGCCAAGCGGCGGCACCGCGACGGGTCAGCCGCGCAAGGGCTTCATCGTCCACCGCCGGTGCGTACTCTACAAACTCAACCAACCGGGCGTTGCGCAAGTCGCGTGTCAACACGTTGTATTCGGCCTTGATGCGCAGCATGGCCAATTTGTACAGGCGATTCACCGTGTCATTGCGCAGCACCTCGCGCTCGGTCGTCACCTTCAGCGTACGCCCGTCCGGTAGCTTCACGTGGGCGTTTGCCTTGGTTGCACCACCTAAATCTTGAATCTCGCCGCGAATGTAGCGTTCAACCTGAACCCACTGATCCGCATCATCAGCCCGGTAGTCAGACTCGGCATTGATCACAATGGCGCGGTCCAGAAACGGTGCCGTGATGCGGTAGGCCAACTGCCGCGTTTGACGCGCTGCCTTCTGCCAGCGTTCCATCACCTCGCGCCGCTTCGCATCCAAAGTGTCCAACAACTCGCCGCCCAGCAAAGTGCGCAAATCGCGAAACAAGCCAGACGCAATCAGTATGGGGGCGGTTTCAATTGCCAGAGAACCCTTGCGAATGGCGACATCCAGAGTTCGGGTGTCTACGTCTTTGTCGTCGCCGCGTAAAAAAGCGGCTACATCCGCCGAAAACACAGCTAAATCAGCCAGGCGCACCCTGTCCGGGCTGGCTTCGTAACCTGCCGTGGTGTCAATCAATGCAACGGTAATGGATTGGGCTTCCATAGATCAACCCATTTTAGTCAGCTTGAACTGACAGTGCAGAGCTTCATAGTCAGGCGTATCACTGACCCCACACCCGGTCAATCGCGGCCTTGACCTTGGCTTCCATGCGGCGGATGAGTTCGCGGTTGGTAGCGACAAGAGCCTGCTCGGCTTCGATCTCGGCGACGATGGCACGTTGGGTTTCGAGGTCGGGGAGCGGGATTTTGACTGCACGGATGAGCTGAGCGTTGAGATTGCTTTGGTTTCCGCCGCGTGACTCACTCATTGCCCGAAGTTCCTCGTATTTTCCGGCGAGCGTCCAATACAAAAAGTCGCGATCCGTCTCTGCGGAAATCACCTCAATGGCTGCGCAGGCCTGATTGGTTGTTGCAGCAATACCCAGGAGTGCAACTCGTCCGCGTGTTACGCCTTGCCCATACATTGCCATCAGGATCGTGCCAGCAGGAAACATGCGAGCCGCCGAGCCTTCAAGGCCAGCTTGGGTAATGAACTCATCTGCTTCTTCGATAACATTGAAGTCAATCTGACCCGTTTTTACCCAGGGAATACTGCCACCCCAGTACTCTGCAGTGGAACGATCTGGTGTGCCACCCGATCGGATGCTGGCCACATCGCCCACCTGCACGACGGGCCAGTCCCGGCTGACCACAATATGTGCCTTGTAGTTGTCGAGCACCTGCCGGGCGCCGTCGATGATTTTTTGGTAGCCCTCGATTTTGGCCACGATTTGATGTTGGACTTCGAGGGGTGGGAGGGGAATCAGAAACTCTTCAACGATACCTTTTGGCACCCGCTGTAAGCCGCCCGTGCCAGTCATGGCTGGTGTTGCGACGGCGCGGAAGTTCGGCGACGTGATGAAGTGATAGAGCAGCTCTGGCAGCAGTCTTTCAGAGGGGCGCAAGACGTAGTACTCGCTGGAACCGAAGCCAATGCCATTGAGAAGCTTGCGCGCAACTCCTGCTTTACCATTCTCAAAACACGGCGTGACCTTGGCCACCAATACGTCACCATCGCGGAAGAATGTGTAGGCGCCTTGACGCACTTCATCAAGCGCTCGGTCCTCTTGCGGCGTGAAGTCACTGGTGCCCTCCGCCAAATCTTTCATGGGCACAAAAGACACGCGGGTGGTAGCGGCCAGTTTGTCGAGTTCCGACTTGCGTGGATTTACATCGCATACATCCGCAATCCGAACGACCTCGTAATGCGTATGCGCGAACGCTGTCGTGATGTACCTCTCCCCACTCAAATTAAAGTCCCCACTCTCCCCAATCCGCGTACGTTCCACAGCCTGCGCCATCACCCCATCGCCCTCAAACTTGTCCGGCGCCTGCATCCAGCTTCTCAGCAGCCGCGTGGCCTCCGGCAAGTCGCTGTTCACCACCGCCCGCCGCTGGGCACCCAGGTTGAAGCCGTCATTCCCCACTTTCACAAAAAGCGCTTTGTCGGTCTGCTTGTGCACCCGCCTGTCCAGAATCAAGATGCTGGTCTTCACGCCGCTGTAGGGGTTGAACACACCAGCGGGCAGGCTGACTACGGCCACCAGGCTGCTGTCGACCAGCATCTTGCGCAGCGCCTTGTACGCGGTGCCGCTCTGGAAGATGATGCCTTCGGGCACCACGATGGCGGCGCGGCCAGTGGCCGTCAAATGCTCGGCCATGTAGTCCACAAACAGCACTTCACTGCGGCTGGCCTGCACGGTGAACCGCTTGTGCGGCTTGATGCCGCCTTTGGGTGACATGAAGGGCGGATTGGCCAGAATCACATCGGCCACCTCATTCCATTTGTCGTCTTGTGTGAGGGTGTCGTACTCATCCACGCGCGGGTGGGTGAAGCCGTGCAGGTACAGGTTGACCAGGCTCAGGCGCACCATGTCGGGCGAAATGTCGTAGCCGTGGATGCTGGCGGCCAGGCGGGCGCGTTCGTCGGGCGTCAATAAATCGCCCACCCGGCTCTCGTCTTTATTGGAAAGTTTGCTATCTTTTTTGGCAATCTGTGATGTGTTCGCCCTGAGTATGTGCTTCCACGCCGAGTTCAAGAAGCCGGCCGTTCCGCAGGCCGGGTCGAGTATGGTTTCGTTCTTTTTCGGGTCCATCACCGCCACCATGAAGTCGATGATGTGGCGCGGTGTGCGGAATTGGCCCGCATCACCCTGGCTGCCCAACACGGACAGCAAATATTCAAACGCATCACCCAAACGCTCGGAGTGGTCGTAGCTGAAGTGGTTGATCTCTTTCAAGAAGCTTTTCAGCGTTTCCGGGTCGCGGTAGGGCAGGTAGGCGTTTTTGAAGATGTCGCGGAACAGCGGCGGCACGCCGGGGTTTTCGTTCATCTTCTGGATGGCTTCGGAATACACGTTCAGCACTTCAAAGCCGCTCAATGAGGGCGACATGAGCTGGGCCCAGCCAAAACGGGCGTATTCGCCGGCAAAGAAGGTGCGTGTGCCGCCCAGTTCTTCGGCTTCGGCGTCCATGTCGTCCATGAACTTGTAGATCAGCGCGATGGTGATCTGCTCCACCTGGCTTTTTGGGTCGGGCACTTTGCCCACGAGGATATCGCGGCAACTGTCGATGCGGCGCTTGGTGTCAGCGTCGAGCATATTGAGGAATTTCCATCACATGAACTGGTTGAGCGAGACGTAGTCTTTCACGTACTCGGGGATGCGCGTGCGCCACGCGGGCGGTACGGCCTTGTAGTCGTTGATGCCGAAGGCGGGGTACACATTCAAATCGGTGAAGCGCTTGGCTTCCACAATGTTGCGCAAGTTGTGGTCGGTGGCGTAGGCCTTGAAGTAGTACTTCATGGCCTGAACGGCGCTGGCGGTGGAGTCTGCGCTGAAGCCGGTGGCGTGTTGCTGGTCCAGCAGGAACTTGCCGAACTCTTCTTCCAGCAATTCGTCTTTGCTCTTGAAGCCGCTGATGAAGCCAAAGGCTTTTTCCAGAATCTCGCGCAGGCCCAGGCGCCTGTCCACCCCTGCGGCACGGCGCAGTTTGTCCAGGTTGAAGTAGTCGCTGGGTTTGTCAAACAGCTCGGTGGAGATGTAGTCGATCGCCTGGTCCCACTGGGCGTTTTGCACCTGGCTCACGATGACCGGGTCGGCCTTGACCTTGTCTTCAAATTTCTCGAAGAACATGCGGTCCACCTTCATGCCTTGAAAACCGACTTGGCTCTCGGCGTGGTGCGCAATGTTGTCATCACCTGTATGCACGTAGGCGCCCGCAGGCGGGGGCACGGTGCCTGCGCCTGCTGCACCCGCCTCTGCGCCAGCGCCCTCGTCTTCTCCCTTGCCCAAAGCTTCACCAACTACGCCTGCCGCCGCCGGACGCGGCAGCTTGAGCACCTGGTCGTAGTTGAATTTTTCTTCAAAATATTCGCAGGTGGCGAAGAAGTCGAACAGTTTGTAGGCAGTTTTCTGGGCGTTGGTGGCTTCGCGCTTCAGGTTTTCGTCCTGCAATTGCTCCGAGAAATCATGTTTGCGGGTGCCCCGGCCCTTGATCTGCACAAAGTCGGATGGCGAAAACACCGGGCGCATCAAGGCCAGGTTGAGCAAGTCGGGGCAGTCATAGCCAGTGGTCATCATGCCCACCGTCACACACACTCGGACTTTGCTGGTTTTGTAGGCGGCCAGACCATTGGCGGAGCCAAGCAAATTGTTGTTGGTGAAGTTGATGGTGAACTGCTGCGCGTCAGGGATCAATGAAGTGACCTGCACTGCAAAGTCTGACTGGTACAGACCGGGGAACTGCCGATGCGCCAGCTCATTCAAGATTTGCACCAGCTTGGCCGCGTGGTTCTGGCTGACGGCAAACACGATGGTTTTGCCAAACTCGTTGCTGATGGGGTCACGCAGGCCATGGGCCAGCAGCGTTTCGCAAAACAGGCGGTTGGTGGCCTCGGAGAAAAACTTCTTTTCAAAACTGCGCTGCTTGAAACGCTGCTCGCCAGTTTGCTGGATGTCTTTGTCGGCCTCTGGCGCGTCTCCGATGATGACCCCGGCAAAGCCTTCGTCGGACAGCAGTTGGGTGGTGATGTCGGTGCGGGCGTCCACCACCAGCGGGTTGATGAGAAAGCCATCCTTCACACCGTCTAGCAGGGAATAACGATAGGTGGGCTCGCCGGTGTCACAGCCAAAAGTGCGGTAGGTGTCGAGCAGCAGGCGGCGCTCCGATTCACGCGGGTCGCGCGTGCTGCGACCGGCAGGTTTGCTGGCGTCAAACTTCTTGAGGTAATCCTTCGGCGTGGCCGTCAAGCCGAGCTTGTAGCCCACGAAGTACTCAAACACGGCGCGGGCGTTGCCGCCTATAGAGCGGTGCGCTTCGTCGGAGATGACCAAATCAAAGTCGGTGGGTGAAAACAGGCTTTGGTATTTGTTGTTGTGCAGCAGAGACTGCACGGTGGTGACCACAATTTCGGCCTTGCGCCAGTCGTCGCGGTTTTCCTTGTAAATGACTGTTGTGAAATCGGCGGAGAGGAGAGCAACGAAGGCCTTTTTCGCCTGGTCTTCGAGTTCAAGTCGGTCTACAAGAAACAACACGCGACGCGCATTCCCGGTTCGCAGAAACAGCTTCGTGACAGCTGCCGCGGTGAGGGTTTTACCTGTGCCCGTCGCCATCTC
>JANNEZ010000256.1:0-1821 GCA_031379255.1 Rhodoferax sp.
CAACCCGCAGCCGCGCTCGGTCTTCAAATTGAGCGTGGCAAAAGTCTTGTTGGAATTGAGCATCGCAAAAGGAAGCGCTGCCCCGCCCACCACGCCCCGCCGGCGCAGGTTTTCGCCGCCCTTGGCCTCGACCTTGATGATCTTTGCGCCAGCCATGGCCATGAGAAATGTGCAATACGGGCCGTTGTAGATTTGCCCCAGATCAACAACCGTGACGCCTTCGAGCGGATAACGCGCAGCCATGCTCATTGGCCTTTGAAATTGGGTATACGTTTCGCGGCAAAGGCGGCCGGCCCTTCCTTGGCGTCTTCGGTGACCATCAGCATGCGGTTGATCACAGCCTCCATCCGCAGGCCGGTGGTGAGGTCCATGTCGCGGCTGCGCACCGCCAGTTCCTTGGCCGCCTGGACTGCCAATGGTGCATTGGCCGCAATTTTGCGGGCGTAACTGTAGGCAGTGGCCAGCAGATCAGCTTGTGGCACAACCTTGTTCACCAGCCCCCATCGCTCAGCCGCCACAGCGTCAATACCCTCAGCCGTCAGCAGCATTTCCATCGCCACGGCATAGGGCAGCTGGTCGAGAATTCGCTGGGTGCCGCCATTGCCCGGAATCACGCCGCGTTTGACCTCGGCCAGGTTGAAGGTGGCATGGCTCGCTGCAATCCGGATGTCGGTAGCCAACATCAGCGTCATTCCACCGCCAAGGCAATAACCATTTACTGCCGCAACCACCGGTTTCCAGACTTCGAGTCCCCGGTTGAGCAACTGGTCGCGCTGGGTCAGCCACATATCGGACAAACCGGGCGGGGCTGTCAGGAAACTCTTGATGTCAGCCCCCGTCGTGAAGGAGCGTTCACCCGCGCCCGTAATGATCGCAACGCGCACGGCCGGGTCGTCGCGCACTGTGCGCCACGCTTGCGACAAGGCCTGGTAATGTTCTGCGTCCATGGCGTTAAGTCGTTCTGGACGGTTGATGGTGACAAGGGCAATGCCCTCGTTGTTGACGCTGAAGTCGATGGCCATGATCAGGCACCCACCCGTTTGCCACGGAGCAGATCCCGCGCGATGACCATGCGGTGCACCTCGGACGGGCCCTCTCCGATCCGCTTGATGCGCAACTCGCGGTACCAGCGCTCAAGTGGCAGTTCCTGGGCAACGCCCATGCCCCCAAAGATCTGGATGCAACGGTCCACCACGCGCCCTGCCGTCTCAGTGCCAAACACCTTGGCGACGGACGCGTCCACCTTGATGTCGCGCCCCATATCGGCATTCCAGGCGGCCTGGTAGACCAGCAAACGCGCAGCCCGAAGTTCCACCTCGGAGTCGGCGATCATCCACTGAATGGCCTGTTTTTCGGCCAGCAAGCTGCCAAAGGTTTTGCGCTGCGAGGCCCATTCAATCGCCAGATCGAGCGCCGCTTGGGCGATGCCAATGGTCGCTGCCGCATAGGGCGGGCGCGCGTGGATCAGCCACTCCTCCGCAAACGCAAAGCCCTTGCCTTCGTCACCCAACCGATCTTCGATGGGCACTTCATAGTTGTCGAAATGCACCTCGTAAGGCGAGTAGGAACGAATCACCGGAATCCGCGAAAGGCTGATGCCGGGCTTGCTCTTGTCCACGATGAAGCTGGTTATTCCGTCGCGGCCCTTGCTTTCGCCTACCCGCGCGAAGACGATGCCCCACTTGGCCATGCCGGCACCGGAGATCCAGATCTTGGTGCCATTGATGACATACCGGTCGCTCTTGCGCTCGGCACGAGACTGGATGGCACGCCCCGGGTCAGAGCCGCCGCTGGGTTCGCTGATCGCCACAAAGGCCTTGG
>JANNEZ010000259.1:0-4635 GCA_031379255.1 Rhodoferax sp.
CCCAGCGATGGCCCAGCGTGTCTGACGTCGGCCAATCGATCAGGGGCGAACCGAGATTTCGTTTTTCACCATCTTGACGCCATTGACGCCGCGTGCAATTTCGCCAGCCGTGACCTTTTCAGTGACGTTTTTGGCGAAGCCCGACAGCATGACGGTGCCATTGAGGGTCTCGACGCGGATGGACGCGGCGTCGACGTTTTTGTTTTCCACAAAGCGTGATTTCACCAAAGTGGTAATACCGGTGTCGTCAATGTAGGCGCCTACGGTTTCCTGTCCCCGTGTGACAGCGCAGCCTGTAGCGGTGAGCAGGGCGGCGGCAGCGGCAACGGCGGCGAGGCAAGTGCGAATGTTCATGGTGAATCTCCTGTGCAGTAAAAAGTTTGGGTTGCGGTCTGGCATAAGGCCAACCCGACCCGTCAACTGTAGGATCCAGCGGCTTCAGCCGCTATCGGCGCACTGCCTGCGGGTTTGTAGGACAGCGCCGACTGCGGCAGCGTCGCCTCAATCAGCGTGCCCTGACCCGGCGCGGATGTGACGACCAGCACGCCACCTTCGGCATTCACGCGAAACCGCATGCCCACAAGGCCATAAACAGAAACCGGTTTAAGCCTTGTATCGAAACCCTGTCCGTCGTCGCGCACCGAAATCCGCACCTGGCCGCCCAACGTGGATAGGCTGATCCAGACCTGGCGCGCCTGCGCGTATTTGCTGATGTTGGTCAGCGCCTCTTGCACCAGGCGGTAAACCATCAGGCCGCCGGCCTCGGTCACGGTTACAGGCTCCAGCTTGCAGTCCACCTGGACGCCGGAATTCTCGGCAAATTCGCGTGCCAATATTTCCAGAGTTTCGGTCAAGCCCAGGTTGGAGAGCGCTGAAGGCCGCAGGTTTTCGATGATGTCGCGCCCCAGGGCCACACTGCTGTTGAGGGCGCTCACCAAGTGGGCCAGCAATTCCAGGGTTTCGGGCGCAGCCTTGGCAAGGCGCGGTTTGATTCGCGCTGCATCCAGCTTCGCTGATGTCAGCAGAGCGCCAAGGTCGTCGTGCAGGTTGCGCGCCAGACGGCTGCGCTCATCTTCCCTTGCGTTGAGCAGGTAGCGGGTCAAATCAGTGAGTTCGGCGGTTCTCTGGGCCACTTCGCGCTCCAACTGTTCGCGCACAGCCTGCCCTGCCGCTTTGGCCTTTTCCTGGTGATTGCTCAGTGTGCGGGCATTGCGCAGGTACAGGAGAAGAGCCGCGAGCGCCATGAGTGTGAGGGCAGCGACGCCAACCCGGGCCACCATCAGCGCCTGATAGATGGTGGCCTGCTGCGCCGCATCTTCCTTCGGCACTTCCTGGGACGGCTGCAACCGCTTCACCAATTCCTGGTCAATGCGAACCAGTTCGTCAAGCGCGCGGCTGGATTGCCAGTATGCCCCTTCGCTGATGAGCAACATGGCGGCGGCCGCGATCCAGACCAAGGGCACGATGATCCAGCTTCGATAGAGCGGCATATTGGCAATCACGTTTGGAGCCAATGCAAAATTGTGGGATCATGCGCCATGACACCGAGAATGCCTTCATGATCCGCATTGCCATTGTTGATGACCACCCTACCGTTCGGGCGGGGTTGAGGCAGTTTTTTTCGGACCAATCCGACTTTACGGTTGTGGCCGAGGCGGGCACAGGCCGGCAGGCGGTGGACATCGTGCGCAAAGGCGACGTCGATGTGATCCTGATGGACATTTCCATGCCCGACCAAAGCGGGGTCGATGCGCTGGCGGCCATCAAAGCACGCGCGCCGGATTTGCCGGTCTTGATACTGAGCGGATTTCCCGAGGCCCATTACGCCACGACGCTGTTGCGTCAGGGGGCCAGCGGTTACCTCAACAAGGATTGCGACCCGCAGGAGATTGTCACCGCCATCCGAACGGTGCACCGGGGGCGCAAATACATCACGGCAGGTGTGGCCGAACAACTGGCGGACAACCTGGGTGGCACCGCCGGCGACAAACTTCCCCATGAACAACTCTCCAAACGCGAACTGCAGGTGTTTTTGCGATTGGCCAAGGGTGAAACGATCGGTCATATGGCGGTGAGCATGTCACTGAGCGTCAAGACGGTCAGCACGTACCGCACCCGCGTGATGGAGAAAGTCAAACTCGAATCCAACAGCGACTTGACCTATTACGCGCTCAAGAATGGCCTGATCCAGTGAGTGCGGCATGGAGAATGAAATCTCAGGTCTGGTTGCAATAATTGATCAGAGCGTCGATGTCGTTTGATTTGTCGAACACGCGATCTGCACCCATGGCCAGGCATTTGCGGCGCATGTCGGCGGTGGCGTAGTTGGTCAGCACCACCAGTTTTGCGCCAAGGTTCATGGCGCTGGCAAATTTCAAAACACCCAACCCCGAGCCGGCTTTCAGGAAGATGTCAATGATGACCAGATCAACCTTGTTGGCCGGCAGGCCCAGCCATTTGAGCGCCGATTCCTCGTCCGCCGCCGTGCCCACTACTTTGGCTACCGTCAACTCTTCCAGTGTGGTGATCAAGCTTTGGCGTATGACTGCGCTGTCTTCAACCAGATAGGTGTTGAGAGTTTCCATGGGTGTGCCGAGTATGACGGCAAGCCGCGCAGATTGCCATGCGCGGCTCACGCATTTTCTTGTCAGACGATTCCTACATTTTCGTTGGGCCGCTTGGGGGCTTGGCGGTGTAGGACATCCGCTACCCTGATTTGAGGCTTTGTCCGCTTCTGCGGGCACGCAAAAAAATCGAAACTGCGGTTGTCCCATCAAGTCCTGGGCGGGCTTCCTGCGATACCAGGAAATACATTTTCTGGTCAATTTTCTACCCGCCTGTCAATGCAAAGGAAATGAAATGAAAACCACATACCAACGCGCTACCACTGCCATCGTCCTTGCAACCCTGGTCGCCGTGAGCGGTTGCGCCGGCATGACGCCACGGGAGCAAAACACGGCGACTGGCGCGGTCATTGGCGGTGTTGCCGGAAACGTATTGGGCGGCGGTGTTCTGGGCACGGCCGCAGGAGCCGCCGCCGGTGGATACATCGGCAGCCAAATCAAAAAATAAAACTTGCAGGCCTGCATGGGCTACAGTCATGAGCCCATGTACCTGCCACCCCAATTCAAAGCCACCGGGGATGCGCACGCCATCGAGTTGATGCGGGCGTATCCGCTGGCTGCGCTTATTTCAACGGGTGCCGACGGTTTTCCGCTCGTCACGCACCTGCCCCTGCACGTGATTGCCGGTGATGACGCCGGCACTCCCATTCGCCTTTTGGGGCATGTCGCCCGAGGTAATGCGCATTGGCGTTGCCTGCAGCCCAGCGCTGGAGTTGACGCTGTGGCGCTGGTCACCTTCATGGGGCCGCACGCTTACATGACACCACGGGTATACCCGGACCTGGCCCGTGTGCCCACCTGGAATTATTTGGCTGTGTCTGCCAAAGTCAGCGTGAAACTGATTGAAGAGGCGGCCGCCAAAGATCGCCTTCTCAAAAAACTCATTGGTGACCATGACCCAGCTTACGCACCCCAGTGGGTCGGATTGGGCGAGGAATTTCAGCGCAAAATGCTGGCCGGCATCGTCGCTTTTGAGTTGACTGTGATTGAGCTGCAATGCAAGTTGAAGCTCAACCAGCATCGACCCGAAGCCTTCGCCAAAATGCGCGAACTGTACCTGGCGGGCAACGAAAACGAACGTGCATTGGCCATCTGGATGGACAAACTTGCCGCGCAACCTGCAACTGTCCCGGCCGTCCCCTAATCGTATGCGCGGTTTATTTGGCATTGTGAGCCTGATTCTGGTTGTGGCTGTGGTCGGTTTTTTGGCCAAAAAACAGCTTTCGTCGGCGAACAATCTCAAGGTACCGGAAGTCAGCGGCGCGGCGGCCGACCCCAAACCGGCCGCAACCGTGCAGGACCAGTCCAGGCAGCTCCAGCAGCAATTCAAGGCTGCCGCAGAGGCAGCGGTTCAGCAGGCAAGACCTGTCGCCGATGACAAATGAGCAGCACTTCATGGCCATGGCGCTGGCCGAGGCGCGCGAGGCGTCAGCCCAGGGCGAGGTTCCGGTCGGGGCAGTCGTGACAAAAGACGGGCGGGTTATTGCGACCGGCCGCAATCAGCCGGTGCGCAGCCATGACCCGTCGGCCCACGCAGAAATGGTCGCCCTGCGCGCGGCAGCGCAAGCCCTGGGCAACTACCGGCTCGACGGCTGTGAGCTCTTCGTCACCTTGGAGCCTTGCGCGATGTGCAGCGGCGCCATTTTGCATGCGCGCCTTGATCGCCTGATTTTTGGCGCTTTTGACGACAAAACAGGCGCAGCCGGGTCGGTGGTCAATTTGTTCGACAACCCCAAACTGAACCACCACACGACCGTGCAGGGCGGCGTCATGGCACAAGACAGTTCACAATTGCTGCAGGAATTTTTCCGTCAACGGCGCGACCAACAACGCCTGGACTTCAAAATGAACCATCCCTTGCGAGAAGACGCCTTGCGCACCCCGGACAGCCAGTTTGACAACCTGCCCGGTTATCCATGGCAACCGAATTTCTGTACCGACCTGCCTGCCTTGGGTGGCCTGCGCATGCACTACCTGGACGAAAACCGGCGCGAAAACCGGCACCCAGGGG
>JANNEZ010000261.1:0-2599 GCA_031379255.1 Rhodoferax sp.
CGGTAACTCATCATTGAGAACTCCGACACAGGAGGCTCCAGGTAATGATCGGCTTGGGCAATCGTTCGGCTGCGTTGACTCAAGCCACCAATGTGGCCCGCACGGTAAAGGATGTCGGCTATCGTGGGAGACGGGTGGGCCCGGGGTGAGAAATAGGCTTTGAGCGTGCTCCAGGCAGAAAGCCGGGTAAGGGTTGGGTCTACTGCCATTGAATCCTGGACATCGACATCAATGGCGATGATAGTCCCATTGCCCCGTCGCCGCTCCAAAGCTGTACCCAGGCGCATCCGCATGGCGTCAACAGGAACGTTCTCCAGAATTGCGCCATCCACCAGCATGTCACCCTTGTGCAACACGGGCGGAAACAGCCCTGCGGGAGAGTTGCTGGCCAAAACTGCACGCCAGATTGGCCCCGTGTCCTGGACCTCTGTGCGTCCCTTTGTAAGGTTGCAGGCTGCCGCAAAAAAAGGAATCCATTGACCATCGCAGGCCTGGTCGCCAAACATCTTTTGCAAATCCCGCGACACCCGCTTGCCCGAGACAATGGATATCAGGGGAATAGCCGGGCGCTCGCCACCACTTGCAAATTTCCGCGTGCGGGCAATGATCTCCGGAAGCGAAACGCCGCAGGCAAATTGGGCGGCAATCAACGCCCCCATGCTGTTTCCGCCAATGAGGTCTACTGCAATGCCCATTTCATCAAGCGCCCGAAGCACGCCAACATGGGCGAAACCCTTGGCCCCCCCACCCCCGAGTACAACACCCACTGCTTTACCGGTTAGAAATCGGGCAAGCCGGGAATAGTCGCCAGAACGTTTGCTGCGCAAGGGATAGACGCGTTCAAAAGTTCTGCCTGTCGTCCAGACAGACAAATCGGCCGGGAGATCCGCGCCAGCCGGGTGCAAAACTGCCAAATGCATGCGTTTCAATGAGAAATCGGGTTGTGTTCTCAAGTGGCGTTCGAGATCGCCAGGTACATCCCGCGCACCCGCTTTCGCGACGAAAATGACCTGATCCGATTGGCGAAATGCCCGAAGTGACCACTCGGTTGGGGCAAGCTGTGCCTCGTACACGAGAAAATCCGACCCTTCTTCAAGCGCGTCCTGGTAGGTGGCGATATCTTGAGCGGTTTGGCTGGGCGGAGCCATTGCACCGCGTGTCTTCAGGTGGCTGTCTGGCGCCTCCAGCAAATGCGCTCTGCCCATTTTCGAAAACGCTTCAACCAGGTTGGCCGCCACTTCGCCGGCTCCGGAATTCTCATGCAGTGGAATGACAACAAATGACTGCGCGTGCCTTCTTTCAGCAAATTCCTCAGCGTGGCGCAGGTAGTTGTAGACCGCCCTGACCACCACTTGGTTGATGGGCAACGGAAAACGGTTGAGCAAAGCCTCAAAGTCAATCCGGCTCAGCACTGCCAAAACGGAATCCCGCACAGCGGTCACATCAGCCGCGCGGGGTTGCCGCAAAATAAGGCCGGATTCGCCGAAACTCATGCCGGGGCGGATCTCGTTGTAGAGCATCAGCATGCCCTGCGCGTCGCGTCGTGAAACCCGAAGTCCGCCGCTGATCAAAAACAACATTTCGTTGGATGGCTCGCGTTCCCGGACGACGTCATGGCCCCCGGGAACGTCCCTTAATTTCAGGACATCGGCCAATGCGTCAATAACGGCGCGATCCAGTTTTCCAAACACCGGGCTTGCCAGCAAAACATCGATTATTTTCGATCTCGATACCGATTCACTGGACATAGCTCGGATCCAAGTTTATCAATCGACGAGGAAGCGAGTGGCGTTGTCCATATCGTCATGGGTGGTGCCGGCTTCAAGCGCAGAGACAAACTTGCGCCATACGAGGTCTGGTTCAGCGAGCTTGAATCCGTAGAACCCCACGTCCTTCTTTGCCCCGACTGCCAGCGCCCGGACACGGGAATGCTCATTCGGTCCAAGGCGGATGACGGCTGTGCCCCAAACTTGGGTGGGGATCGGATTTCTGGAGTGCGCCAGGAATCCGTGGAGTGAACAATCGACAACGTTGATCTGGATGGATTGGCGCTCTGCGCCCAATTCAATGTCAAAAATTCCCGAACATTTGAATGAGTACCGGGCGTGTTGGCGCGACGCTTTTGAAGGGTCGGAATCGGAAAATCCCGCAGGAAGGTACTGGGCGTACTCGGGCAGGTTGTATATTGAGTAAAGCAGGGCCTTTTCATTGGTCTCCAGTTTGTTGAAGACCTTGGTTCGCTGATTGAAAAAATAGTCGAGCAATTCGGGCGTCATAACCGGGTCGTTGGTCGTGTAGTAGCGTCGACCGGGTATGACGATGTTCGGCAGCCTCAGCTTTGTGAAATAAGAATACAGATTCTTGCGGGGTTTCTTTTTCCCGTAGGCGCGCTTGAGCTGGCCACGCGCCTCTCGCAGGTCAAGCGACGCACCTACCGCGGGCGCGCCATTTGCAAAATCGTAATTTTCAACATGGTTTTCAGTGAGCCTCTGGAAAAACAGCAGGGATTCATACATTTCAATGCGGTTGGGATTCACCGCGATGACCAAATGCCGGGTGTCAAAGAATGTGGTGCAGTATTCATACATGAACTTCATCA
>JANNEZ010000264.1:0-3246 GCA_031379255.1 Rhodoferax sp.
CCACATTCATACCCAATTTGGGTATGATAACTTGTTTATCGGCAATCTCATGATAAAAATCGGGTGTTAAGTCACGAAAAATGGCGATAGTTTGCTATATTTATTATAGCAAATTACTTTTGAAGATTCTGCATAAACGCCAACAGCAGCGCTGCAACGGCCTGCGCCTGCTCCTGCTGCACCCAATGCCCCGCGCCCGGCACCAGGTGGCAGTCCACCATCCGGGAGCACGCTGTTTTCTGCATGGCTTCAAACGCGCCGGGCTTCTGGTAAATGCCCCAGTCGCTGGCGCCGGCGATGAACACCGAGGGCACCTCGATGCGGCGGCCTGAAAAGACTTTCAGCTCGGCGGCCAGTGTTTCGTCGATGCCAGCGCGGTACCAGTTGAGCGCGCCTTGAAAGCCGGTGTGGGCAAACGCGTGGCTGTAGACGGCCAACTCTTCATCGGTCAACCATTGGCAGTGCGCGACCTGCTGCGCAGTTGGCATTTCATGCGCCACGGCTTCGGCCATGCCCTCAATCAGATCCATCAGGTAATAGGTCGGCATTTTGGCCAACTCGGCGGCACTCACGCCGGCCAGTTTGAAGGGCTGGTTGCGCGGCCAGTCGGCGCTCTTGTGGTGGTAATACGCGCGCAGGAAATCGTGGATGCCCTGCGCGGCCTGGCGCATGTGGGCGTCGGCCCCGCGGGTGGCGTAATACCACTGGTAGTGTTTGCGCGGCCGGGGCAACTGCGCCAGCGCCGCGTGCAGGGCCGGGCCCCAGGGGTTGGGCCTTGCACCCTCGGGCGCGCCGGTTGTGATGGCGGGTGGCCCGGCGAACGGTGCGCTCATCATCACCACGCCGCGAAACACATCCGGGCGTACCAGCGCGCACCAGGCGGCCACCGAAGAACCAAAGTCATGGCCGATCACCGCTGACACATCCTGCCAGCCCAAAGCGGCCGCCAGGCCCAACACGTCCTGCACCAGATTCAGCGGTTTGGAAGCCGCCAGGTTGCCGTCAAAGCGGTTGTCCCAGCCGGTGGTCTGGCCGTAACCGCGCTGGTCGGGCGCAACCACATGGAATCCGGCTTCGGCCAGCGGCCGCATCACTTTTCGCCAGCTGTAGGCCAGCTCGGGAAAACCGTGCAACAGCAAGATGCGCCCGCGCGCGCCGTGCCCGGTGCCGGCTTCGAGCACGTGCATGCCCATGCCGTTGATGTTGCGCAACATCCGGGAGTGGATACCCGGCTCAAGCCCTGGCAGTTCCGGCGTGTTCATTTTGCATGTGCCGTTGACGCCCGGCTCCACCGCACCGGCCCGAACCACGCCCCGGCGCGAATCGCCCAGGCGTTGAGGCTGCCGTAAATCACCAGCGCCAAGGCCTGAGCGGCAAACACGCCGGTGAGTGAATTCCAGTACCGGATCGCCAGCCAGCCGCCCCCAAGGGCGATGGCCAGTCGCACGATGTTGCCGATTACCGGCCACAGCAGTTTGCCCGCGCCTTGTGACGCGAAATACAGAATGATGCCCAGGCCGAAAAACCCATAGGTGGGCCCGACGATGCGCAGATAGTGCGCGCCCGCCTCCAGCATGGCCGGATCGGTGTCAAACAGGCGCAACCAAGCGTGTGGAAACAACGCGGCCCACAAGCCCACACACTCAGCCATGGCGAAAGACATCGCGGCGCCGATCCAGGTGGCCTGGAGCGCGCGCTCGTGTTGACCCGCGCCGATGCAGGTGCCGACCATGGCCACCAGCGGCGCGCCAAATCCAAACACCAGCGGCACCAGCAAATACTCGAGCCGCGAGGCCGTGCCATACCCGGCAATCGCCGCCGTGCCAAAGCGCCCGACCATCGCCGTGGCAAAACCGATGGCGATGTTGGTCGCGGCGGTTGAAAATATGCCCACCAGGCCAACGCGCAGAATGTCCCAAAACAGCGGTTTGCGCAGCGCAATGCCGGTCCAGTTCAGCCGCAACAGGCTGCCTTTGGATTTGAGATAGACCACAAACACCAGGCTGCCCAGCGCGTAATACGCCAACAGCGCCAGCGCGCCACCGACGATGCCGAACCCGGGCACCGGCCCCCAGCCGAAGATCAAGAGCGCGGACAAGGGGATCATCACCACCGCGCCGCCGACCATCACCAGCGCCTGCATCAGCATGTTGCCGGTGCCGCGGATCAGGGCCGAAAGCGCGTTGAAAAACCAGATGAGCGCGGCGCCGGCGAAGACCCAGTTGGAGTACAGCAGCGCCGCTTCGAGCGCTTCGCCACGCCCGCCCATAAGCGCATAGATGGCGCGCCCGCCCAGGAGCATCACCAGCGTGAACAGGAGGCCAAAGGCCAGCGCGATGAGCACCGCATGCAGCACCAGCGCATGGGCGTCGCCGCGCCGCCCGCCACCGAGCGCCCGCGCGATGGCCGAGGCGATGCCGCCGCCCATGGCGCCGTTGGAGGTCATCTGCATGAACATGATGAGCGGAAACACCAGCGCCATGCCGGCCAGCTGCGCGGTGCCGAGCTGGCCGACGAAATAGGTTTCGATCAAACCCACCGCCGCCTGCGACAACATCACCAGCACATTGGGCGCGCCCAGGCGCAGGATCGTGCGCGCAATCGGCGCTTCGAGCAACAGGCGGGTGCGCGGGTCCATCGGTTTCAATGATTTGGCCTGCGGCCTGGATGACAAAATGATGAAGGCAGCGTTGTCTTCATCATCAAAGCCGCAGGCGATGTCATTGAAGTCGAAGACAAAGTCATGGCGCCGCAGGCGCAGTCATGTGGCGAGCCAACCGCGCCTCCTTGATCGGCAAATGAATCAAGGCCGCGCCGATGGCCAGCACCACGTCGATGTACCAGACCCAGTCAAAACTGCCGGTGGCCTCAAACACTTTGCCGCCGATGTAGGCGCCGAAGAAACCACCCACCTGGTGGACCAGCATGACAAGGCCAAACAGGGTGGCCAGATTGGCCGTGCCAAAAAACTTGGCGACCAGCCCGGCGGTGGGCGGCACGGTGCTCAGGAAGGTCAGGCCCATGAAAGCAGCGAACGTCAACATCACCGGGCCGGTTTTGGGCGCCAACAGGAAAACGATCACACCCACGGCGCGGGCCGCGTAGACCAGCGAGAGCAGCGATTTCATGCGCCAGCGGCTGGTGGCCCAGCCCATCGTCACGCTGCCAATGATGTTGAACAGCCCGAGGATCGCCAGAGACCACGCGCCCCATTGCGTCGGCAGCCCGCAGGCGGCAACCACACCC
>JANNEZ010000282.1:0-1692 GCA_031379255.1 Rhodoferax sp.
CACCTCAACCCCAAAAAGGAGCGACACAATGACGACCATGGAGATTGCGAACAAACTTGTCAGCCTGTGCAAACAGGGCAAAGACCACGAAGCCCATGCCCTTTACGCGGCTGATGCCGTCAGCGTCGAGGCGATGATGCCGCCCGGCATGGATCCAGTCTCACGCGGGCTGGCCGCCATCGCGGCCAAGGGAAAGTGGTGGTACGACAACCACGTGATCCATTCGGCGGTGGTCGCAGGCCCCTGGCCGCATGGCGACCGGTTCATCGTTGGCTTCAAGATGGACATCACCATGAAGGCCAGCGGAGAGCGTTCGACCATGGAAGAAATGGGCCTGTACACCGTGAAAGACGGGAAAATTGTGCGGGAGGAGTTTTTCTACAACACGGGCGGCTGATGGCGACTTCACCCGAGAGAAATCGGCAAAACGCGATGGCGTTTTATGACCTGATGTTCAACCAGTGTGAGCCGGCCCAAGCAATTGCGCAGTATGCGGGGGCCATTTACACGCAGCACAACCCGCATGTGGCCGATGGCAAAGAGGCGTTTGTTGCCTACTTCATACGCATGGCCGAAGAATATCCTGGCAAACAGGTGGTTTTCAAACGCTCGGTCGCGGAAGGCAACTTGGTCGTGCTGCACTGCCACCAGGTCTGGCCGACCGATGCCAGCAAAGACTGGGCTGGCATCGATATTTTCCGCTTCGACGACGACGGAAAAATCGTGGAGCATTGGGACGTTTTACAGGTGGTTCCCCCTGAATCTTTGCACGCCAACGGCATGTTTTGACACGGTTTTGCGGGTTTGAGGTGCTGGCGGGCTCGGGCTGATTGAAGCCTTCGGAACTTCCGTGGCCGACAGGACGCGCTATGTCGAACAGGCCGTCGGCAGCCAGCCCAGCGCCCCGCCGCCGCTCCTCCATACGTCGCAGGCGTGGCGTTATCCGCGCCACTGGCGCCTGAAGTCGTCGGGACGGCGGGGCGCTGGGCTGGCTGCAGGGGGTCCAAATGGCCGAGGACAACCTTGGTCCGTTGATGTTATGGCTATCGAAGTTCAGTGAATTTTTTTCCATCGCTTGAAAGCCTGCACATCTTCAACAGTCAGGGCAAACCACTCACCGTTCTTCCGCTTGGTCGCAAATCTTGCATGCCAATAGCTTTCAATTCCAGCGGGATCATCGGTCTGTATTTGATGAACCGGTTGCAGCTTCTCCGGAAGCTCAGTTCGAATTTCACCTTCTCTGCGAATTGGGTTGCTCGTGCGGCCAATTTTGTACTCACGTCGAATACCGTGTCGAACAAGGTAAACATACCCAACTTTGGGTGAACCCGACTTTTCCGATCCGATTGACTCTGAATTGGTCGCCCGTTGGCCAAGCACTTCATCGCAGTAGGAAGCGACATCCATATCACCTTTGGCTTCGCAGAATTGCTTAAGCCGACGGACCAATACGTCCTTAGCACCAAGGCGACCGAGTGTTGAGGCCCAAGGAAAACCAGGCTCTTTTCGCGCCTTTAGCTTAATTTCACCCGCAACAGGGTAGTGCCCGAGCTCCCTCGCCAAAACTGCGAGGCAGCCAAGTAAGTCGTCATCTGTACGCGCAACTTTGAGTTCGTTGGGTTGTAGTCCGGCTTCCAGCTGAGCTTCACCCCATCGCGCCCAATGTTTCCCGAACCAGTCTGATGTGGAAAT
>JANNEZ010000295.1:0-2475 GCA_031379255.1 Rhodoferax sp.
ACCTGATCCTGATAGCGAATTGGCAGTTTGACCTGTCCAAGGCAGCACACTAGCCAGCCGATGACACAGGGGTAAATGACGCAGCGAAAAAAAGGAGGAGCAGTCGGCTTCAGGACGCTGCGGGGGACATTCGCGGAGTCATTTACCCCAGTGTCATCGGCCCGCCCCAACTCAAATTCTTTCAATGATGATCGCTGGCGCCATGCCCCCCGCCGCACACATCGTCACCAAGCCGCGTTTCAGGTCACGCCGCTCCAGCTCGTCCAGCAGCGTGCCAATCAAAATCGAGCCGGTCGCGCCAATCGGGTGGCCCAGCGCCATGGCACCGCCGTTCACGTTGACCTTGTTGCGGTCGAGTTTCAAGTCGCGGATGAACTTTTCCATCACCACAGCGAAGGCTTCGTTGATCTCCCACAAGTCGATGTCGTCCACCGTCAGCCCCGCCTTGGCCAGCACCTTGCGGGCAGCAGGCACCGGGCCGTTCAACATAAGCGTGGGGGAATCGCCCACGTTGGCGAACGCGACGATGCGGGCGCGTGGCTTCAATCCATGTTTTTTGGCGTAGGCGGGCGAGGCCAGCAGGATCGCCGCTGCGCCATCGACCACGCCGGACGAGTTGCCCGCGTGGTGCACGAAGTTGATGTCCAGCCCCGGGTGCTCCTGCAGGATCAGGCTGCGGTAGGTGTTGCCTTTTCCGTCCAGCGGCAGGTCGGCCAGTTGGGTGAAAGCCGGTTTGAGGGACGCCAGGCCTTCGGCCGTCGTCTGCGGGCGGGGGAATTCTTCCTTGTCCAGCGCCAGGGTTCCGTCGGCCTTGAAAACCGGAATCAGGCTCTTCTTGAAGTGGCCGTTCTTGATGGCGATGTCGGCGCGGCGCTGGCTCTCCAGCGCACCGGCATCGAGGTCCAGGCGGCTGATGCCTTCGAGCGTGGCGATGGCGTCGGCGCACACGCCCTGGTGCGACTGCGGCACGTTGGCGCGCAGGCGCAGGTTGCCCGCGTCCATCATCAGCGGGCCTTCCTCGGCGGTGCGCCGCCCGGGCATGGACATCATCTCGGTGCCGCCGGCGATCATCAAATCCTCCATGCCCGACATGATCGACGCCGCCGCCAGGTTGACGGCGGTGATGCCGGAGCCGCAGAAGCGGTCCAGCGTGACGCCGCTGGAGCGCATGTCAAAACCGGCGTCCAGCGCCGCCATGCGCGCCAGGTCGCAGGCCTGGGCGCCGCGCTGCGAGCTGGTGCCCCAGATGATGTCGTCCACCTCAGCGGTGTTGAGGTTGTTGCGCTCCTTGATCGCTTTCAACACGGCGGCGCCCAGATGTTGCGGGTGCATGTCGCTCAAGGCGCCCTTGCCAAATTTGCCAATGCCGCGCGGCGTGCGGCAGGCGTCGATGATGAGGGCTTCGGTCATAGGGAACTCCATGAGGTTCGGGATTGAGGGGTCGCTCTGATTTTGAACCAAAATGGGTCAACCACCCTGTCACCAACTATGCACCCCTTCCACCACGCCGCCAAAACACCCGACAAACCGGCCTACCTCATGGCCGACACCGGCGAGACCGTAACTTACCGCCAGCTCGAAGACCGCTCAAACCAGGTCGCTCAGATGTTGCGGGCGCTGGGCCTGAAGGCGGGCGACCACATCGCCATCCTGTTGGAAAACCACCCGCGCTTTTTCGAAGTGTGCTGGGGCGCACAGCGCGCGGGCATCATCTACACCTGCATCAGCACGCGGCTTACGCTGGGCGAGGCAGCTTATATTGTGAACGACTGCGCGGCTCAGGTGCTGGTCACCTCGAAAGCCAACCAGGCATTGGCGCAGTCGCTGTTGGCCGAGACGGGCAGCCTCAACCCGCAAATGAAGGCCTGGCTGATGATGGACGGCGTCATCCCCGGTTACTGGGCCTACGAATCCGAAGTTGCCAAATACCCGGCCCGCCGCATTGCGAACGAGGTCGCCGGCGCCGACATGCTGTATTCCAGCGGCACCACGGGCCGCCCCAAGGGCGTGTTTGTGCCACCCGAGTTCCCGCAGATCGACGCCAGCAACTCCCTCATCGAGATCTGCAAAAACGTCTATGGCATCAACCCGCAAAGCATTTACCTCTCACCTGCGCCGCTGTACCACGCTGCGCCCTTGCGCTTCAACATGGTGGCGATGCGCCTCGGGGCGACCTGCGTCATCATGCGGCACTTTGACCCGGAAGACTTTTTGCGCCTGGTGCACAAGCACGGCATTACCCACACGCAGACCGTGCCCACCATGTTTGTGCGCATGCTCAAGCTCTCGCCCGAGCAACGCGCCGCGCACGATGTGAGCAGCCTCAAATTCGCCATCCACGCTGCTGCGCCCTGCCCTGTTCCCATCAAGGAGCAGATGATCGGCTGGTGGGGCCCGGTGATCTGGGAGTATTACGCGGGGACCGAAGGCAATGGCATGACGCTGGTGCACAGCAAAGACTGGCTCAGCCACAAG
>JANNEZ010000313.1:0-17958 GCA_031379255.1 Rhodoferax sp.
TTTCAAACTCGGCGCGTCGTTTGATTGGGCATGGCTTGATATGTCACCATGCCGACGCCTGCTGATCCGAGCGCTATACCAATGTGAATCGCACGCTGCCCGCGACAAATTCATGCACTGGTGCTCCCAACTGCCTGATGGGGCGCTCGTCGCCGTGGAAGTCGGCTCCAGTGCCCACCACCGGGCGCCCAAGCGGGTAGACGAGCCCCGCATCAAAACCCCCTTCCACGAGCTCAGAGCGAACGGATGAGTCAAGTCACTGCAAACGGCGCACTCAAAAACCCCCGAAACCGCGCCCGCAAGCCGCGCTGTGGTTGTGCCGTAAGCTGATAGCCGGGAAACCGCCGCAAAAACCGGCCGATGGCGATTCGGCCCTCCAGCCGCGCCAGGCTCAGGCCAGCGCACTGGTGGATGCCAAACCCAAAGGCGAGGTGGCGGTTCGGCGGCTTGCCTTGGGATTCATCGCCGCGTGTCAGGTCAAGCCGATTGGGGTTTTCAAAGACGGCCGGGTCGCGGTTGGCGGCGCCGATGCCTAAGGTGATGAGTGAGCCTGCGGGCAGATGCTGGCCGCCAAGCATCGCGTCTTTGACAGCTCGGCGGTTTCCCAGTTGGTTGGAGGACTCGAAACGCAAGAATTCGTCAATGACAAGAGTCAAATCGAAATTAGGCCGAGGAACTCTATCAATAGGTCGCTCTAATTTTAGTAGCAATTCGGTTTTGACATCCGGCCATTCACAAAGCGTGACCAGCGAATTGCCAATCAAATTGGTGGTGGTTTCATGCCCCGCATTGAGAATGAAAACGCAGTTTTGCAGCAGCTCCGTTTCGCTGAGTTCGGCGCCGCCTTCGCCCTGAATCAAACGCGTGAGCACATCGTGCTGCGGGTCGCCGGGGTGCTTTCGGCGGTGCGACACCAGGCCCTTCAAATACATGGTGAATTCGGTCACGGCCCGGTTGCCCAAGGCTTCCTGCGCGGGTGTGAGTTGCGGCTCGAGCGCGCCCAGAATCGCCAGCGACCAGCCGCGCAGCGGCGCGCGGTCGGCGATTGGCACACCCAGCAGTTTGCCGATGATCTCGACCGGGATGGCAGAGGCGAAATCTTCGACCAGGTCGCCGCCGCCTCGGCGCTCAATCTGGTCGAGCAGGGTGTCCACCAGCTGGACGAGCGCGGGCTCCATGTCGTCGATCGCGCGGCGGGTGAGGGCACCCATGATGAGTTTGCGCACTCGGCTGTGCAGCGGCGGGTCGTTGAACACCAGGCTGGTGGTGTGATGGGCAAAGAGCGGTGAGGTTTCGCCGTATTTGGCGCCGAACTCGAGTTTTTTGTCGGCGCTGAAGGTTTGCGCGTCGCGGTAGACGCTGACCAGGTCGGCGTGGCGTGTGAGGAAATACGAGCCATCTGGCATGCGCTTGACGGGTTCGGTCTCGCGCAGCAGATCGTACACCGGGTAGGGGTTGGCGTAAAAGTCGGGCGGCAGTTGGCGCAGGTCGAAGCTTGCGGCAATCTCCCGCGCGCGGGCAGCGCTCATGGGCGGCGTGGCTGCGAAGGACGAGGCGTGGGGCATGGCATTGACTGCGCTTTCAGTGGGGTTATTATGCGGATTCCTCAACCCACCAATTGGAGCATCTATGGCTGGATGGTACGAACTCACCAAGACCGACAAAGGGCAGTTCTCATTTGTCTTGAAAGCAGGCAACAACGAAGTGGTCCTTCGCAGCGAGCAGTATGAAGCCAAGGCTTCCGCCAGCAATGGCATTGCATCGGTGCAGAAGAACAGCCCGGACGATGCGCGTTATGGCCGCGAAACGGCCAAAGACGGGCGGACCTATTTCAACCTGAAGGCGGGCAACAACCAGATCATCGGCACCAGCCAGATGTACAAGGATGAGTCCGGGCGCGACAACGGCATCAAGTCGGTCAAAACCAATGGACCGACGGAAACCATCAAGGATTTGACGGTTTAAGTTTCCGCATTCAGAAATTCACGAAGCGCCGCGAGGGTTTCCTCCGGCGCTTCGGTCATTTGGTGATGGCCGGAATTCACCATCACGACTTTGGCCGCCGCTGCGCGCCGCTGTGCGGCCTTGATCAAACCTTGCGCCGCATTCGGGGGCGTCATCCGGTCAACATTGCCGAGAATGAACAACACCGGGCACTGCACCCTGGCCATGGCCGCCTCGCCACCGGCGTAATCGTTGCAGGCCTTGAAACTGGCGTGAAACACATTGGCGTTGGGGTTGCTGGCGAAAACCCGCTTGGCCAGCGCCAGCGAGCCGCCATACACCCAGGTGCCAGGCCCCAGGGAAGACGGCGGCGCAGCCAGTGTGGAGCGGGAAATCACGTTGACCTGTTCCATGGCCTTGACCGGGGCGCTGACCGAGCCCTCCAGCAAGGCGTCTGACACCTTCATCGGAAACGCGGCGCCGATCAGCGCCAGCTTGTTCACCAGCGCCGGTTCGCGGCTGGCGACTTCCATGGCAATCAATGAGCCAAAGCTGTGCCCTACCAGGCAGACGCTGCCCAGGCCTGCCGCGCGGATCAGCCCGATGACAAATTCTGCGGCGGCTTCAACGGAAACTGGTGGTGCCCCCTGGCTGCGGCAATGGCCGGGAAGGTCGGGCGCCAGCACGTTCCAGCCGTGGTTGGCGAAGTAGCGGCTCTGCAGAATCCAGACGCTGTGGTCATGCAGGCCGCCGTGGACGAAGACCACCGTGGGTTTGGCGGCATCCAGCGCCTTGCCGCCGGTGTAGCAATAGGTGGTGTGGCCGTTGACGTTGAATTCCATTAAGGGTCTCCTTTGCTCCCGCTCAGGCTGCTTTTTCGGCGGCTTTCAAGGCGCGCTTCAGGTCGTCGATCAAATCGTCGGCGTCTTCCAGGCCAATCGAGAGGCGAATGGTGCCTTGGGCAATGCCGCCGGCGGCCAGTGCTTCGTCGGTCATGCGGAAGTGCGTGGTGGAGGCTGGGTGGATGACCAGACTGCGGCAGTCGCCCACGTTGGCCAGATGGCTGAAAATTTTGAGGGTTTCGACGAATTTTTTGCCCTGCTCGCGGTTGCCTTTGAGGTCAAAACTGAAGACGGAGCCAGCCCCGCGTGGCAGCAGTTTTTGCGCCAGCGTATGGCTTGGGTGGGCGGCAAGCATGGGATGGCCGACACGCGCCACAAGGGCGTTGCCTGCCAAAAACTCCACCACCTTTTCGGTGTTGCGCATGTGTTGCGCCATGCGCAGCGGCAAGGTTTCTATGCCCTGCAAAATCAGCCACGCCGTGTGCGGGCTCATGCAGGCGCCAAAGTCACGCAGGCCCTCGCGCCGCGCGCGCAGCAAGAAAGCGCCCACGGTGGATTCTTCGGCAAACACCATGTTGTGAAAACCGTCATAGGGCTGGGCCAGCTCGGCGAATTTGCCGGTTTTGTCATTCGCCGAGGCCCAGTCGAAGCTGCCCCCATCCACCACAATACCGCCAATCACTGTGCCATGGCCAGAGAGGAACTTGGTGGCAGAGTGGTAAACCAGATCAGCCCCGTGTTCAAACGGTTTCATCAGCCAGGGTGAGGTGAGGGTGGAGTCGACCAGCAAGGGAGCGCCGGCTTCGTGCGCGATGGCGGAAACCGTGGGAATGTCCAGCACATCCAGGCCCGGGTTGCCCACGGTTTCACCGAAGAAGAGTTTGGTGTTGGGCCGCGCTGCAGCGCGCCAGCCGTCGATGTCGCCGGGTTTCACGAAGCTGGTGTCAATGCCAAAGCGCCGCATCGTGTAATGCAGCAGGTTTTGCGAACCGCCATACAACGCGGTAGAGGCCACGATGTGGGAGCCTGCGCCCATGATCGTCGCCACACTCAAATGCAGGGCGGCCTGCCCGCTCGCTGTGGCAATGGCGCCAATGCCGCCTTCGAGCGCCGCCACGCGCTGCTCCAGCACGGCGTTGGTGGGGTTGCTGATGCGCGAATAGACGTGGCCGGCGCGTTCCAGGTTGAAGAGCGACTGCGCGTGTTCGCTGGACTCGAAGACGAACGAGGTGGTGAGGTGGATCGGCACCGCGCGCGCGCCGGTCGTGGGGTCGGGCGAAGCGCCGGCATGCAGCGCGAGGGTGTCAAAACCGGTGTCGGCGTAACCGGGCATGGAATCTCCAGAAAGTGCGACAAAGCAAGGGGCTTGACCCGCTGGGTGGATCGGGGTTGAATGGGCTATTGTGTTTCAGATTTGTGGGCTATATTCCCCATGATCACCGTTTGCGCCTACTGAGGAGAACAGCATGAAAGTCAGCGACATTTTGCGGGTCAAGGGCAGCACCCTGTTCACGGCAACCCCGGAAGACGCCCTGGCTGATGCGATCCAGGTGATGGCCGACAACGACATTGGCTCACTGGTGGTGATGGCAAACGGCAAAGTGGTGGGCATGCTTACGTTTCGCGAAGTGATCCAGAGCATTGTGAAAAATGGCGGCAGCGTAGGCGCCACCACGGTTTACCGGGCCATGGACAACGGCCCGCTCACCTGCACCATGGAAACCGAACTCGACGAGGTTCGCCGCATGATGCTCGAGCGCCATGCGCGTTATATGCCCGTGGTCGACAGCCGCATGCTGATGGGCGTGATCAGTTTCTACGACGTGGCCAAGGCCGTGGTGGACAGCCAGAATTTTGAGAACAAAATGCTCAAAGCCTACATCCGCGACTGGCCCGCAGGGGAAGAGAGCGAGCAGGGTTAGCTCAGGCGCGGTCTTTCACAAACTGGAAAAATTGGTCCGGTGGCAGGGCGGGCGACCAAAGGTAACCCTGCCCGTAGCCGCAGCCCATTTCGACCAAGCGCTCCAGGGTCTGCCGGTCCTCAATGCCTTCGGCCACGGCTTCGAGCTGGAGGCTGCTGGCGATCTGGATGATGGCGCGCACAATGCCCTCGTCGTTGGCGTCATGGGTCATGCGGCGCACGAATGACTGGTCGATTTTCAGCCGCTCGACATCAAACCGCTTGAGGTAGCTCAAGCTTGAATAACCGGTGCCAAAGTCGTCGATTGAAATGCGCAGCCCGAGCGCCCGGATGCGGTCCAGCGTGTCGCGCAGCGGCTGGGAATCGGCCAGCAACATCGACTCGGTCAGTTCGAGGCTGATGCAGCGGGGCGCCAGGTCTGCGGCCAGGAGGGCTTTCTGAATTTCGCCGGCCAGGTTGTCCCGGCGCAATTGTCCCGGCGACACGTTGATGGCGATCACCAGATCGGCCAGCCCGGCCTGTTGCCACGCCTTGGCCTGGCGGCAGGCTTCGTGCAGCACCCACGCGCCTATCTCGAAAATCAATCCGCTGCGTTCGGCAAGGGGTATGAAGCGGGCCGGTGCCAAGGGGCCCAGCTCCGGGTGGGTCCAGCGGATCAAGGCTTCGGCCCCAACGATCCGCTCGCCGGCCAACGCGAACTGTGGCTGGTAATGCAACTGAAATTCATTGTTGGCGAGGGCCGCCCGCATGGCTGACACCAGGTGCAGGTGCTCAGTCACGTTGGTGTTCATTTTTTCGTCAAAAAAGTGGAACGCGTTGCGTCCCGCCTCCTTGGCCTGGTACATCGCCAGGTCGGCGTTTTTAAGCAGGGTTTCAAAATCTGCGCCGTTGGCAGGGTACAAGGCGATTCCCAAGGAACCTGTGACGGTGATTTCAAGCCCGTCCAGCGAAAACGGCCGCGCCAGCTCCCGCACCAGCTTGAGCGCAATGGCGCCCGCAGCGTCCTCGGTGTCCAGACCGTCCAGGACGATCAGAAACTCGTCGCCACCCTGGCGGCTGACGGTGTCGTTGCTGCGCACGCAGCCAGCCAGGCGCGCCGCGACGTCGCGCAGGAGAGCGTCGCCGGCCGCATGCCCGAGCGAGTCGTTGACGGCTTTGAAATCGTCCAGGTCCAGGTACAGAAGCGCAGCGCCGGCCTGGTTGCGCTGGGCGGCCGCTGCGGAGTGCTCAAAGCGGTCGCGGGCCAAAGCGCGGTTGGGCAGGCCGGTGAGGCTGTCATGGTGGGCGAGCACCTCAATGCGCGCCAGGGACCTGCGCACGCGGTTGTTCTCGATTTCAAGCTTGGCCAAAGTGGAACGCAAGGCCCGCGCCATCAGCCAGACAAAATAGCTGGTAATGGCAAGAATGACAACAACTGTGCTGAAGGTGTCGGGCCGCACCTTTGTCACCGGCAACACCCACCAGCCCAAAAAATGGGCAATGCCCATCAGGACGATCAGGGACGCGACGAAGAGCAGCAACGCCAGGTAGACCCGGCGGTTGCCAAACAGACTGGCAAAAATCATCAGGCCGGGAAGGGTCAAGACGGCTTCGTCGACCGGCCCCTTGCCCACAACGATCAGGATCGCCACGCACGCTGTCAATGGCATCAAAACGAGCCAGCCGGCAAGTTCTGCGCGGTTGCGGCGGGCAGCTGCCAGCGCCACGAACAAAACCGCCTCGGTCAGCATCAGCAAGGCGCTGGGGAACCATTTTTCAGCCAGCATCAGGGGTACTGCTGCGGCGGCGATTCCAACCAGCAGGGCCCAAAGGATCTGGATCAGAAGACTGGCGGGTAACGGAAATTGCCGGGTTGTGTCGATGGGATGGCTGGTCTCGAGCAAAGTCTGCATTGTAATTTTGGGAGAGACGCCCAGCAGTTCTGGACGAATTTCAGGTTAACAGAATCATCGGCCGGCGCGCCTGCTGCACGGTTTTGACACGCAGCGGCATGATTTGGCGAACCTTGTCGCAGCCTGTGCTTCTGGGATAATTCGGCGCATGAGCGGCAACACCTTCGGCAATCTATTCGCAGTCACCAATTTCGGGGAATCCCACGGGCCGGCGATTGGCTGCGTGATCGACGGCTGCCCGCCCGGCATGAGTTTGAGCGAGGCCGACATCCAGCCCGACCTGGACCGCCGCCGCCCCGGGACCAGCCGCCACGTCACGCAGCGCAACGAGCCTGACGCGGTTGAAATATTGAGCGGCGTCTATGATGGAAAAACCACCGGCACACCGATTTGCCTGCTGATCAAAAACACCGACCAGCGCAGCAAGGACTACGGCAACATCCTGCAGACCTTCCGCCCCGGCCACGCCGACTACACCTATCTGCACAAATACGGCTTGCGCGATCCGCGCGGCGGCGGGCGCGCCTCGGCCCGGCTCACCGCGCCCATGGTTGCCGCTGGCGCAGTCGCGAAAAAATGGCTGTTTGAAAAACACGGCACTGAATTCAGGGGCTGCATGGCCCAGATGGGTGAGCTGTCTATTGCGTTTGAATCCTGGGAGCATGTGCCCCACAACCCGTTTTTCGCCCCCGTCGCCGACGTGCAGCTGCTGGAAGACTACATGGACGCCCTGCGCAAATCGGGCGACTCCTGCGGCGCCCGCATCCGCGTGGTGGCCACGCGTGTTCCCGTGGGTCTGGGCGAGCCGCTTTTCGACAAACTTGACGCCGACATCGCCTGGGCCATGATGGGTGTCAATGCGGTCAAGGGCGTGGAGATCGGCGCCGGGTTTGGCAGCGTCACCCAGCGCGGCACCACGCACGGCGATTCGCCCACACCCACGGGCTTCAAGACCAACAACGCCGGCGGCGTGTTGGGCGGCATCAGCACCGGCCAGGATCTGGAAGTGAGTGTGGCGATCAAACCCACCAGCTCGATCATCATGCCGCGCGAGTCGATCGATGTGGACGGCAACCCGGTTGAAGTGGTCACCAAGGGCCGCCACGACCCGTGTGTGGGCATCCGCGCCACGCCGATCCTGGAAGCCATGCTGGCGCTGGTGGTGATGGAGCATGCGCTGCGCCAGCGCGCGCAATGTGGCGATGTGGTTGTCGCCACCCCCAACGTGGAAGCCGCGCGCACGCGCAGCTGACACCCCGGCGCGCGCCAGCACGTGAGGGCTGAAGCAGGCGCGCCGCTGCGCCGCCAGATGGCGCCGTATGCGGCGCTCTCGGCGAGTTATTTCGCCCACGTCGGTTTCTTCAGCCCCTACCTGCCGCTGTGGCTGCAAGAGCAGGGCCTGAGCCTCTTGACCATCAGCCTGCTGGTTTCGGTGCAATCGGCCACGCGCCTGGCCGCGCCTTATGGCTGGGGCTGGCTGAGCGACCACACGGGCGAGCGGGTGAAGCTGCTGCGTTTTGCCGCCACCACGGCCCTGCTGTTTTCTTTCGGCCTGTGGTTCAACCCCTGGACGCCATCGGGCGCGAGCGGCATTTTCTGGATCGCCGCCGTGTTGTTCGTGATGTTCCTGCAGACCAGCGCCATGATGCCGATGAACGAGGCCGCGATGGCGCATCTGGTGAGCCAGGGCGGCGTCTTCAATGGCCATCTTTACGGGCGCGTCCGGCTGTGGGGTTCGATCGGGTTCATGGCCACGGTGTTTGCGGCGGGCGCCTGGTTCGAATGGTTTGGCATGCGCCACATGCCGCAGTGGAATTCGGCCATGTTGCTGGCCGTGACCCTCAGCGCCTGGGCCATGGCAGACCAGAAGGAAGCGGTGCCTGAGCACCAGCAGAAGCTGCCGGTCCTGCCGATCATGCGGCAGCCTTCGGTGCGCTGGTTTTTTGCGTCGCTCTTTTTCCATGTGCTTTCGCACATGGGCATCTACGCTTTTTTGTCCCTGTACCTTGACGTTTTGGGCTACAGCAAAACCATGATTGGCGTCTTGTGGGCGGTTGGCGTGCTGGTCGAAGTGGGCTGGTTTTTCACGCAGGGGCGCTGGCTGCCCAAAATCCCGCTGACGGCTTGGCTGCTGCTGTGCGCGCTGACGATGGCCGCGCGCATGGGGCTGACGGCGGGGCTGGGCGCGTTTTTGCCGGTGCTGGTCGTCGCGCAGGCGCTGCATGCCATCACCTTCGCGGCGCACCACAGCGTCTGCATCGCGCTGCTGTCGCACCACTTCTCGGGCCGCCTGCGCGGGCGTGGGCAGGCCCTGTTCACGGTGATCGGCTACGGCATACCCGGCGTGCTGGGCGGCGTGTTGGGCGGGAGTTTGAGCGCGCAATGGGGCCTGGAGGCCGTGTTCTGGGCCTGCATGGCGGCGGCGCTGGCGGCGGCAGCCTGCGCCTGGCAGTGCTGGCATTTGCAGCGCGCTTCAACGCGTGGTGTTGGGTGATGCCGCTTGATGGCGCGCCCTGCAAGAGCCAGCGAAATCGCCAGTTGTTAACATGGGTATTAACAATTGGCGATTTTCCTGTGGATTTTGCCATTTTCAAGAAAAAATGGCCTCCAAGTCTCGTGGATTGGACCTTTATCGCTATATAATTTATAGCAACGATCTCAAATAGGCCAGGCTCTTTGCCAGCGCCGCTTCATCGTCCGGATAACTTGGGTGCAAATAGTCAATCTCCACAGCCAGCAGCCCCTGGTAGTTCTGCGCCCGCAGGATGTCCAGAATCCGGGGAACTTCGACCAAACCGTCGCCCACCGGCACACTGGGCCAGAAGGCAAAAGCGCGCGGGTCGCCACGCTGGGTGACGACATCTTTCACGTGGGTGGCGCGCGTCCACGGCGCCAGTTTTTGGGTTACCTCCACGGGGTGCTCGAACAGGCGCAGGTTGTTGGCGGTGTCGAGGCAGACGCCAATCCATTCGGAGTCCAGTGTGGTCAGCAAATCCAGCAACTCGTCGGCCAGCAGGTCGATGTGGTTCTCGATGGCGAGAACGACGCCGTGTCGCCTGGCCACCGGAATCAGGGGCGCGAGCTGTTTGATGAGGCCTGACTTGTGCTCGGCCCAGTCTTTCACCCGCGTGCGCCGGCCGCCGGCGCAGATGCGCATCACGGCCGCGCCCAGCTGGTTTGCAATGGCGATGTGTTTCGCCAGGTCGATGGCAGCCGAACCATCGTCGGTGCCCGAACGCAGGCCGTGCGGGTGGCCCCAGGCCCAGACCCGCTCCAGGCCGCGCTGGTCGAGCTCTTTGCGCAGACGGGCGACCACGCCCGGCTCGTCAAAGGGCACGAAGCAGGATTCGAGCGAGACGCCCTGCACCTTGAAATTCTGCGCGCGGTCCAGAAAATCCCACACCGTGAGGCGCGAGCCCGGGTCGGTCTGCAGGCCCTCGTACCACTCGCCGAAGTAGCGGTGGTAACAGTAGCTGTCGATGGCGAGTTTCATAGAAATCGGTTTAGTGGCAAGTCAGCGGTGAATGTCATACAGCGCCGCGCCTTTGCGCATCACGCTTTTGGCAATCACCGTGCGGTGGATTTCACTGGTGCCGTCGAAGATGCGGTAGATGCGGGCGTCGCGGTAATAACGCTCGATCGGCAGATCCTTGCAGAAGCCCATGCCGCCGAATAGCTGCACCGCGCGGTCCACCACGCGGCCGAGTGTTTCGGCAGCGTGCACCTTGACCATAGCGATCTGCTCGCGCGCGTCCTGGCCCTGGTCAAGCAGCCAGGCGGCGTGGTAGACCATCCAGCGCGCGGCGTTGATCTCGATCACACAATCGGCCAGCATTTGCTGGATGAGCTGGAAGTCGGCGATCTTCTGGCCAAACTGCTTGCGCTGGCCGGCGTAATCGACCATCTGTTCCAGCACATGGCTGGCCTTGCCAACGGCGCGCGCGCCGACCTGCGCCAGGCGCACCACGTTCAAGGCGCCCATGGCCAGCTTGAAACCCTGGCCTTCGTCGCCCAAGAGCGCCAGCGGTTCCAGCGCCACGTTGTCAAAAAACAGCTCGACATGCGGCGTGCCGCGAATGCCCATCATCTTCTGGTCCTTGCCCACCGTGAAGCCGGGCAGGCCCTTGTCCACCATGAACATGCTGATCTCTTTCTCGCCAGTTTTGGCCGACACGAGGAAGAAATCAGACCACTCGCCGTCGCTGATGAAGTGTTTGCCGCCATTGAGCACCCAGCCCTCACCGCCATTCATTTCCGTCTTCTTGGCGTGCGTCTTGATGCCCGCTGCGTCCGATCCAGCGCCGGGCTCTGTGATGGCGATGGCGCAGGTGCGCGCGCCCGCCACCGCAGGCTTGAGCCAGCGCTCTATCTGTGCGCCCTTGCAGTGCAGCAGCGGCTCGTAAATGTTGCCAAAGGCGCGGCGGATCAGGATGTCGGTGGTATGGCCAAACTGTTCTTCGCACAGGATGCGGTCGAGGTTGGAGAGGCCGCCGCCGCCCAGGTGTTCGGGCATGTTCAGGGCATACAGACCCAGAGCTTTGGACTTGGCGAACACTGCGCGGGCTTTGTCGATGTCAAAAGAGCCTTGGGCCTCAATGCCGTCTTCCAGGGGTTTGAGTTCTTCGCTGATGAATCGGCGCACCGTGTCGATCAGCATTTTTTGTTCGTCACCGAGTGAAAAGTTCATGCTCAAGGCTCCAGGGTGCTTACGGCGTTTTCAAGGCACATCCGCGCCCATTCGGTTTGGCCATGTTGGGCCATGCGTTGCTGGTGAATCACTTCCACGCTGACAGGAAGGTCTTGCGGCAGCGCGGCAAAAAGGCCCTTGACGTCGATCGTGCCTTCGCCGGCCAGCAGGCGCTCGCTGCGCGCGGTGTGGATCATCTGCTCGGTGGTGAAGCCCAGGCCGGCCTGTGCATCGCAAATCTGCGCGTAATGCAGCAGGCTGCGCGGGATGGCGCGGATGTCGTCCAGCGTCGTGGTGGAGCGGCCAAAGTGCAGGGCGTCAACCAGAATGCCGGCGTTGGACGGGTTGCCCGCCGCCTCAATGACGCGGCGCGTGGTGTTCACGTCTTTCAGCGCTGTCCAGGGCATGAATTCAAGGTCGGCCGTGAGTTTGTAGGGGCGCATCAATTCGCAGAGCCTGGCGTAGCTGTCGGCCAGGCGGGCCTGGTCGGTGTCGTCCCCCGCCACCAGCACACATTGCGCTTTGAGCGCAGCGCCCGCTTCGAACAAGGGCAGATAGGTTTTGGCGTCAAAGTTGTCGCCAATGCGGATGATCTCCAGGTCACACACCTGCATGCCGGTGGCGTGCTGCACGGCTAGGGTTTCGCGCAGCGCGTCGGGGTTGCCGATCAGGTGTTGCTGCGGCCCGCCCGGCATGTTGGGCAGCAGGCGAAAGCCCACCTGCCGGTAGCCCAGGTCGGCCGCGAGTTGCATGGCCTGTGCTGGCGTTACCAGGCAGGAGGTCAGGTAAGCGAGTGAATAACTGCGTTTCATCGTGAATTCCTTGAAAGGGGGCAGCGCACGGCGGTGTCAATCAAACGAGGACCTGGCTCTTGCCGCACAGGGCGGCGTCGCGCACGGCCAGCGTGGCGGCCAGCGTGCCCACGCCGTCGGCGGCGCTGCACAGCGGCTCTTCGCGGCCTTCGATCACGGCCTTGAAATGCTGCAACTGCAAGGTGTAGGCGTCCTGCTTGTGCACAAAGGTTTTCTCAAGCGTCATCTCCCTGTGCCAATGCCGTTCGCCCTTGTAGCTGAAGACCTCGAGGTTGGGCAGCGACAGGGAGCCGTGCGTGCCCATGATGAAGTGCGACTGAACCTCCTGGCGCGGGTACTGGTCTTGCTCATTGGCGGTGAAGTCCCAGCAAAAGGGACCGGCGACGGTGTCCGAAACCACCACGGTGCCCAGCGCGCCATTGGCAAATTTCAGCAGCGCGGCGGCCGAATCTTCAATCTCGAAGCCGCGCACCTTGTTGCTGGTGAAAGCCTGCACCTCGACGATGTCGCCCGCCAGGAAGCGCAGCATGTCGATGTCGTGGATCAGGTTGATCAAAATCGGCCCGCCACCGGGCGCGCGCCGCCACGGCGCGTCGTAATAGCTGTCGGGCTTGTACATGCTGGCCATGGCGTTGACGTTGACGATCTGGCCCAGCTTGCCAGACTGCACAATCTCGCGCGCGCGGCGGTTGATCGGGTTGTGGCGCCGGTGGTGGCCCACCAGCACCGGCACTTTCAGGCGTTCCACGGTGGCGGCGAGTTTTCTCGCGTCTGACACGTCGTCGGCAACGGGTTTTTCAACAATCACGGCCACCCCGCGCTCCAGGCAATCGATGGCGAAGGCGACGTGGGTCTGGTTTGGCGTGGCCACAATCGCGCCTTGCGGTTTGACGGCATCAAGCATGCTGCGGTGGTCGGCAAACCAGGGCGCGCCCACCGAAGCGGCGAAGGCTTTGCCGGCGTCTGTAGGGTCGGCAATGGCGGCCAGATGCAGATTGTCGGAAAGGCCAATGCGGTTGACGTGAGTGCGTCCGATGACGCCGGCGCCGATCAGGGCGATGGAGGTTTTGGAGGCCATGTCAGTTCCTGTTGAAAAAATTCAGATCAAGTTGCGCATCGCGCGGGCGGCTTCCTGCAACACCGGCAACACGCGCCGCACGGCGTTCTCAGAGGTTTCCTTGCCCATCGGCATGGTCACGTTCAACGCGCCGACCAGATCGCCATGCAGGTCGATCAGCGGCACGGCAATGCCGCGCATGTCCAGCTCCAGCTGCTGTTCCGAAAGCCACCAGCGCTGTGTGCGGATGATGGCCATTTGCTGGCGCAGCACCTGGGCGTCAGTGACCGTATGGCTGGTGTAGGGCTTGAGCGGCTGCTGCGCCAGCCACTGTTCCAGCCACTGCGGGTCAGAAAGCGCCAGCAGCAACATGCCCGAAGAGGTGACCTGCGCCTGCACCCGCGCGCCCACCACGTAGCCGGTGTTCATGTAGACGTTGGAGCCATTGCGCGCGAGGTAAACAATGTCATAACCGTCAAGCACGCTGACAAAAGCGGTCTCCGAGGTGCCCGCCGTCACCCGTTGCAAATACGGCTGCGCGATGCGTGGCAACCTTGCCGACTCGAAGTACGACTGCCCGAGCCGCAGCACGACTGGCGTGAGCCAAAACTGTTTGCCGTCCGTGGCCACGTAGCCCAGGTGCGCCAGCGTCAACAGGTGGCGCCGCGCGGCGGTGCGGGTGATGCCGGTGCGCAGACCCACCTGGGCTGCTGTAAGGCGCGGGTTGGCGTAGTCAAAGGTCTCTATGATCGCCAGGCCTTTTTGCAGGCCGGCGATCCAGTCCCGGCGCTCCAGCGGCGCCGCCGCATGAAGCGGTGGCTCCTGGGCACGGTGCGCAGTGTTGATTTCCATTGGATTTTGGGCGATTGAGCCCGCTCATTTGAACGGAAATCGGGTTCAGTAATAACCCGCGTAACAGATGATTAACGCACATTTTTGTTCATTAATCGCTCAAATAGGTGAAATTCTTGAGATTTGATGCCGCCAATTGCCGATACAGTTCACTGCGTTTATCCGGCTACCCGTCAGGGCCATTGCTGTCAACCGGCAACGAGGCAACCATGGTAGTTGTAGTGATGTGAATACAAGCGCATCGATTCACAGGTTTGGTTTTTTAATTACCCGAGGAGACTTTCATGCAAAAACGATTCACCCTGAAACTGCTCGCAGCCGGCGCTTTGGCTGCAAGCGCGAGCCTCTCGTTCGCCCAAGACACCATCAAACTGGCGACGATTGTTGAACTCTCTGGCGGCGGCGTGGTGTCGGGCACCAACTTTCGCGACGGCATCAAGCTGGCCGTGAACGAGATCAATGCTGCTGGCGGCATCCTGGGCAAGAAGATAGCCATGACCGAAATGGACACACAAACCAACCCGGGTGTGGCCAAAGGCCTGGCGCAAAAAGCCATTGACGACGGCGCGTTCGCCATTTTTGGACCGGTGTTTTCCGGCTCGATCATGGTGTCGATGGCCGAAAGCCGCAAGGCCGAAGTGCCCAACTGGACCGGTGGCGAGGCCAGCGCCATCACGGCCCAGGGCAACCCCTACATCTTTCGCACCAGTTTCGGCCAGGCGACATCGTTCCCCAAGATCGCCAAACACATCACCAGCAAATACAAAACCATTGTGGTGATCTACCAGAACAACGATTTCGGCAAAGGCGGCCGTGACGCCATCGTGGCGAACCTCAAAGACAGCCCGACCAAAATCGTCGCTGAAATCGCCACGGAGCCGCTTCAGCTGGACTTCTCTTCCGCTGTGATCCGCGCCAAAAATGCCAATGCCGATGCCACCTTCATCTACGTGACAGAGGAAGAGTCGGCGCGCGCGCTGCGTGAGTTCAAAAAGCAGGGTTACACCAAACCGCTGATTGGCGAGACCACGCTCACCGGGCAAAAAGTGATCGAGCTGGCGGGTGACGCGGCCACTGGCGCCTTCGCCCACGTGGGCTTGACCATTGACGCGCCGATCCCTGAAATGCTGGCCTTCAAGGCCAAGTTCTACCAAGCCTACAAATACTTCACCGACCACAACGGCATCAAGGGTTACACCGGCGTGTACACCATGAAGGCAGCCATTGAGAAAGCCGGCAAACTGGACCGCAAAGCCGTCGCCCAGGCGATGAAGGGTTTCTACATCAGCGCCAAGAAGCACCCCGGCGTCATCATGGACACCCAGTTTGACGACAAGGGCGACATCGACCGCGAGAGTTTCCTGGTGGAAGTGAAAAATGGCCGCCAGGAAGTGGTCGCCACGCTGCCGCCGCTGAACGCTGCGAAGAAATAAATTCCAGCTTCTTGCGGGGCCCTTTCCCAATGCCTTGGCTCGCGCCCCGTGACCTTGCCGTTACGGGGTAGAGTCAGGGCATTGTTGCATGCGGCAGTGTTGGTTTCCACCGGTAGAACTTCATGACAGATTTTTTCCAACTGCTTTTCAGCGGCATGGCGGCAGGCTGCATCTACGGCCTGGCCGCGCTGGGCTTCACCTTGTTGTGGCAGGCGGCGGGCACCATCAATTTCGCCCAAGGCGAATTTGTCATGCTCCCGGCCTTTGCGATGCTGATCTTCATGGCCATGGGCGCGCCCTTCATGCTGAGCATTTTCCTGGCCGCGCTGGCGTCGGTTGCGGTGCTGGGCTGGGTTTTTAAACGCGGCCTGGTCGATCCGCTCTTCAAATTTGGCATGATGCCCATCGTGGTGGCGACCATTGGCCTGTCGATCGTGATGCGCAACTCGGTCAAAGCGGCCTACAGCGCCGAACCGCATCCGTTTCCGAGCCTGTTTTCTGAAACCCTGTTCAAATTCGGCGGCGTCACCGTCAGCATGTCCGACGTCGGCACCTTGGTGGTGGCCTTGTTGATCGTTTTTGGCACCCAGGCTTTCCTTGCCAAAACCGTGACGGGGCGCGCCATGCAGGCGGTGGCGCAAAACACCGAAAGCGCAACCGTGCTGGGCATCAATGTGCCGCGCATGATTTTTTACACCTTTGCCATCAACGCTGTGCTGGCCACAGCCGCCGCCGTGCTGGTCACACCGACTTACCTCGCCAAATTCGATATGGGCGAAGGCTTGGGCACCAAGGCGTTTTTCGCGGCGATCATTGGCGGCTTCAACAACTCGCGCGGCGCCCTGCTTGGCGGTTTGCTGGTCGGGGTCAGTGAAAATCTGGCTGCGGCCTACATTTCGCCCCAGTACAAAGACGCGGTGGCGTTGGTCATCTTCATGGTCGTTATTCTCTTCAAGCCGCAAGGTTTGCTGGGCAAGAAAGAGGAGCGCAAGGTATGAAAAAATCACACTTGGCGCTGGCAGCAATTGCGGCCATCTTCTTGTTGGTGACGCCGCAGTTCCTCAAGAACTATGGCATTTATTTGATGAGTTATTGGCTCATTTTCGTGCTGGCCATCATGGGGCTGAACCTCACCGTGGGTTACGCCGGGCAAAAGTCCCTGGGGCATGCCGCGTTTTTTGGCCTTGGCGCCTACACCGTCGCGATTTTGATGAAGGCTGGTTTCAGTTGGTGGCTCGGGCTGCCTGCCGGCATGTTGGTCTGTTTTGTGGTTGGCATCATTCTGGGCTTTCCAGCGCTTCGGGTGCAAACCATTTACCTCGCCTTTGCAACCTTGGGCTTCAACACCGCCATCTACCTTGTCATGCGCAATGAAGAATGGCTGACCGGCGGCACTTTTGGCATCAACAACATCGCGCGGCCCGGATTCATGGGCCTCTCGCTCGACAAAAACCTGAGCTTCTATTATTTCGTGCTGGCTGTGGTGGTGGTTTTTGCGCTGCTTCTGGCGGGCCTGTTGCGTTCGCCCTGGGGCAAAGCCTTCACGGCGCTGCGCGACAACCCGATCCGCGCGGAGAGCCTGGGCGTTGACACCCGCAGCTACACACTCTTGGCGTTTGCCATTGGCGCGGTGTACGCCGGTGTGGCCGGCGCGCTGTTTGCGCCGCTGGTAGAATACATCGAGCCGGCGCCATTTGCGGTGGGCATTTCCATCATGATGTACCTGATGGTGGTGATCGGCGGGCCGGGTTATTTCCTCGGGCCGGTGCTGGGCGCGGCAGTGGGTGTGATCGTGCCCGAATGGATGCGCGACGTGCCCCGGATGTCAGACTGGTATTTGCCGCTGTTTGGCGGCGTGGTGGTGCTGATGATGATCTGGCTGCCCGATGGCCTCCTGAGCCTGCCAGACCGCATCAAGGCCAAACGGGATTCAAAACTCGCCAGCGAAAAACGCGCTTCGGCAGTGTCCACCATGGGGGTTCAGCCATGAGCGCGACAACAGGTGGCCCGATTCTCAAAGTCACTGGCCTCAAAAAAGCCTATGGCGCCATCCAGGCGGTGGGCGGTGTGAGTTTTGAGGTCATGCCGGGTGAAATTTTTGGTGTGATTGGCCCCAATGGATCGGGCAAAACCACCTTGTTCAATTCCATGCTCGGGCAAATCACGCCAGACGCGGGCACGATAGAGCTCAAAGGCGAGGACGTCACGCAACACGGTCCGCTGGATTTGAACCGCCGTGGCGTGGGCCGCACCTTCCAGACGCTGCAGGTGTTTGGCAAGATGACGGTGCGCGACAACCTGATTGTCGCCGCGCAGGAGCACAAAGGCTCCATGCTCAGCCGTATTTTCGCGCCCCCCGATTCGGGCTTGGGCGACAAGGCCGACGCCCTCATCAAGCAGTTCCGCATCGAACATGTGGCGCACCTCAAAGCCGGCACCCTGAGTTATGGCCAGCAAAAGCTGGTCGACATCGCCATGGCCTTCATGAGCGAACCCGATCTGGTGCTTCTTGACGTAC
>JANNEZ010000355.1:0-6699 GCA_031379255.1 Rhodoferax sp.
CACCGTCGTCACTGCCACCGCACGCAATGGCACCGAGACCGGCCTGCGTGTGAGCGGCATGGGCAAAGAATGGTTCACCGCCACATCCGATCTGCCCAAGGGCCTGTTTTTCCCCGGCTTCAAGCAGGAAGACGCCTGCCCCGACATAGGCGACAGCGCCATCACCGAAACCGCTGGTTTTGGCGGCTGCTCGTTCGCCGCGTCGCCCGCGTTGACTTTGCTCGCGGGTGGTAGCGTAGACGATGCCGTGCGTTACAGCCGTGAGATGTACGAGATCACTGTCACCAAAAACCCGGCGCTTTCGCTGCCCGCGCTCGACTTCGCCGGCGCGCCCTGCGGCATCGACGTGCGCAAGGTGGTCGACACCGGCATTCGGCCCTTGGTCACCACCGGCATCGCGCACAAGGAAGCCGGCATCGGCCAGATTGGCGCGGGCGTGGTGCGGGTGCCGATGGACGCGTATGTGAAAGCGCTCAGCGCCATCGCCAGCAAATTTCTGATCGCGTAGTTCCGTTCGGGCTGAGCCTGTCGAAGCCCTTCGACGGGCTCAGGGCGAACGGGTTTGAATCTAAAGGAGCTCTTATGCGCCAGACATTGACATCTCCCCGGGGCATGGTGACCGCGCCGCACCACCTGGCTGCCAACAGCGCCAGCGCCGTCTTGCGCGAAGGCGGCAATGCCATTGAAGCCATGGTGGCGGCTGCGGCAACGATTGCCGTGGTCTACCCGCACATGAACTCGATTGGCGGTGACGGTTTCTGGATCATCTCTGAGCCTGGCCAGGAGCCAGTGGCTATCGACGCCTGTGGCCGCGCGGCGGGCCTGGCGAGCGTCGACTTTTACAAAAACAAAGGCCTGCAGGCGATACCGGGGCGCGGCCCTTTGGCGGCGCTGACGGCAGCGGGCGCAATCTCGGGTTGGCAGGAAGCCCTGGCGCATTCCACCCGCATGGGCGGCAAGCTGCCGGTGTCGCGCCTGCTGCAGGACGCCATCTGGTACGCGCAGCAGGGCGCGCCGGTGACACAAAGCCAGGTCAACTTCACGACGAAGTTTTTGCCGGAGCTGGGCCATCAACCTGGGTTCGCCACGCAGTTCCTGAACGGGAAGGACATCCCTGCCGTCAACACGCTGCGCAAATACCCCGCGCTGGGCCACACCTTGAAAACGCTGGCCAACAAGGGGCTGGACGACTATTACCGGGGCAGCGTCGCAGCCGCCATTGGAGCCGAGCACGAGCGCCTGGGCGGCCCGTTGCGTCTGGCCGATCTACATGCGCACCGCGCGTCGTCGGTGAAGCCGCTGTCCGTCAAGGTCACGGGTGCCACGCTGTACAACATGACGCCGCCGACTCAGGGCATTGCATCACTGATGATCCTGGCCATTTTTGACCGCTTACGCTTGCGCCACAACATCCAGGAGGCCGACGGCTTTGCGTACCTGCACGCCATCGTCGAGGCGACCAAACAGGCCTTCAAGGTGCGCAACCGCCACATCGCCGACCCGGCCACCATGGCCGAACGCGGCGTGAGCCCCGAGCAGTTTTTGACCGACGCCTTCATCGACCAGTGCGCAGCGGCAGTCGATATGACCAAGGCCCTGGCGTGGCCCGAAAAACCCATCCATGGTGACACCATCTGGATGGGCACGGCCGACAGCGCAGGGCGCATGGTGAGTTACATCCAGAGTGTGTATTGGGAATTTGGCTCGGGCGTCGTGTTGCAAGACACCGGCATCGTCTGGCAAAACCGGGGCTCCAGTTTCCAGCTCGATCCGGCCTCGCACATTGCGCTGGCACCGCACAAAAAACCCTTCCACACGCTCAACCCGGCGCACGCCCGTTTTGACGATGGCCGCCACATGGTCTACGGCAACATGGGCGGCGACGGCCAGCCGCAAAGCCAGTCGGCGGTATTCAGCCGCTACGCGATGTTTGGCCAGACCTTGCAACAGGCGGTGAGCGCGCCGCGCTGGCTGCTGGGAAAAACCTGGGGCATGGAAACCACCACGCTGAAGTTTGAAAACCGCTTCGACCCGGCGGTGATGCAGGCTCTCAAAGCGGCCGGCCATGCCGTTGAAATCTTCCCCGATTACAGCGACACCATGGGCCACGCCGGCGCCATCGTGCGGCAACCCGATGGCCTGTACCTGGGCGCCGCAGACCCGCGCAGCGATGGGGTGATCGCAGCGTTTTAAGAAAGTTTTGGAGCAGAACGATTCGGCGCTTTGCCGGAAGGCCGGAATCTGGTAGCTGATCACCTCCTGCTCCGCCATCGTACCGCTGGGCCACCTGCTGTGCAATTGACCGCAACTCGATACGTAAGTTTAGCATTTGCTATTAAATACATAGCTAATTATTTATATTTCACGTGACTTGAAGACGTTTTTTATTGAAAATCCGCCACCCAGACGGCTTTTGACAAAATAATTAATATGAGTGTTAACATTTTAATGCCGTCGAACAACGCGTCAACGCATTGAGTCTTCATTCCAGCGGCTTTCCTGGGCTGCCTGGTTTGCTTCCTTCAGGGCATGCGGCTGCGACGCGCGGAGCGCTCATGGCGATTTAAAAGCCGCACTTGCCAAAACACCCACAGGCGCTGATACTTTATCGGGCTGGTGGGGTGGCACAGGCGCGCGGACAGCCGGGCCCTGATGGTCGCTGCCAGACAAAGCCAAACAAAATCAATAACAGTCCAGCGTCAAGGAGGTTCCGGAATGTCAAGGCAAGTCTTCGCGTTGCTGGTCGGCATCAACGACTACGCGCCTGAAGTCGGCAAACTGGCCGGTTGCCTCAATGACGTGGACCACCTGCACGCCTACCTCTCAAGCAGTTTCAGCAAGGCCGAGCTCGCGGTCGAGATGCTTAAAGACAGCGAGGCCACGCGTGACAACATCATCCGGCAGTTTCGCGGCCACCTTGGCAAAGCCCGGCAAGGAGACGTGGCGCTGTTCCAGTATTGCGGACACGGGGCCCGTTGGGCGTCTGCCAGGGAGTTCCGCGAGTTCTACCCGGACGGCAAGGACGAAGGCCTGGTCTGTTTTGACAGCCGTGCCAAAGGCGGCTTCGATCTTGCCGACAAAGAGCTTGCCGTGCTGATCGCGCAAGTCACGAAAAACCAGCCGCATTTGGCCGTCATTTTGGACTGCTGCCACTCAGGCTCAGGCACCCGCGGCGCAGACGCCTTTCGGGGTCTGACGCCACGGCTCACCCACGAAGTTGCCACAGAACGCCCGCTGGAGAGTTACCTGGGTGGTTATTACGCCGAGCGGCACGAGAAAAAAATGCCGATGTCGATTCCGGGCGGCAGACACATCCTGCTTGCGGCCTGTGAACGCACGGAGTTGGCTCAGGAGTCTGCCGACAGGCTTGGCAAGAAGAGCGGCGTATTCACCAGCGTGCTGCTCAAAGTGCTGGAAAAATCGGCTGCAGCGCTGAGTTACGCCGACCTTTTTGTGCGCTGCCGTGCAGCGGTACGCTGGCGCGCTGACAACCAGAATCCGCAGTTTGAGGCGTTTGACAACTTCAACGCGCACAGCGGTTTCCTGGGCTGCGAGGCGTTGGTCGCCGCACGCCGCTACAGCGTGTATTTCGACCTGGGCCGCTGGAAGCTTGACTGCGGCGCGATTCACGGCATGCCCACTGAGCCGCACAAAACTGTGGCGCTGGCGCTTTACCCCGAGAACGCCCAGACAAGCCTGGCCGGCAACGCGATCACCGTGCAGGTTGGCCCGCAAAAGAGTGAGCTTCAGCTTGACTTTGCCAGCGAGGAATGGGTTCGCTACCGTGCGGAGATTACCAGTCTGCCCCATGTACCGATGCCGTTTTACTACCCGGGTGACAGCGCATTCAAGGCGGCATTGCAGACGGCGCTTGAGGCCGATGGCTCGGCGCAGGTGACGTTGACGGATGTTGAACCCGGCGCGCGTTATGCGATCCAGACAGAAAACGGCAACTTGCTGGTCAAACTCCGCGAGATGGACAAGACCCTTCAAGGCGTAACACTGGATGCCGGCAACCCCGCTGGCACAGCAGCGTCGATGCTGCCCATCCTGAAACACCTGGCGCGGTGGGAGCGCAGCCTGGCCCTCCAGAACCCGCGCACACAGATGGACCCTTCGCTGGTTGATTTCATTTTTGCCGAGCAGTTGCAAAACGCCCAGGAGCATGTCTACACAGCGCCTGAAGTGGTTCTGGATTTTGCGCAAATCGGCGCAACTTGGAAAGAGATCAGGGGCAAATTCAAGGTACGCAACCGCGCTGGCCAAACCTTGCACATGGTGCTGGCCTACTTTTCAGGCTCCTATGGCATACAGATCCTGCGCAACGACCCCATTGAACCCGCAGCTTCAGACGGCGCGTGGGTCACGCTGTGGGGCGACGAGCCAAAAGACTATTTCTACCTCAAAGACGCCGCGAACGAATCCATCGACAGCTTCAAGCTGATTGTCAGCACCGAGAAGGTGGATGATTTTCTGCTGACCCAACCGGGCCTGGTGCTGGGCAAGATTCTCCCGGCGACACAAACGCGCAGCATCGGCAGCGACGAAGACGACGCGCCCAGCCCCAAAATGCGCCATCAGAATGAATGGTTCACCAAAGATTGCCGCATCAAGGTGCTGCGGCGTCTGGATCAGGTGGGCACCCTGGATTCGGCGCTGGCCGGCGGGAAAATCATCATCAAGGCGCATCCTTCGGTCAAAGCCCATCTGAGCATCGGTTCTGCGAAACAACACGCCCGCAGTGCCGCTGGCGGGACGGATTTTTGGCGGGCATTTGAGCGCCAGGGCATCGAGATGGTGAACTTTGCCGGCACACGCGGCGACAACGAGAGCGTGCTGGAGCTCACCGACATCCACAATGCGGCGAGCTTGAAGGAGCATCCGCTTCTGATCGAGCTCAGAGTGCCCTTGAATGCCGGTGAAGGCATCTTGCCTGTGGTGTTTGACGGCCAGCATGTATTGCTGGGGGGCGTCCCGTGCCTGGACGAAGAAGGCACCACCCACATTCGTGTGGACCATATCCCGCAGGCAGAGCATGGGCGGCGCAGTCTGGGCGGCTCCTTGAAGCTGTATTTTTTCAAGACCTATCTGAAGCAGAACCAGGTCAACCAGCTGCGTTGGGTCGAGTTCCGACCTGATGGCTCAGTGGAGCGCCACGATAACGGAGTTGCGCAAAAGCTTGCGGCCGCAAAAAACGTTTTGCTGCTGGCGCACGGCATCATTGGCGACACCCAGGGCATGGCCCTGGGTGTCAAAGCCTGCGGCCTGGATCAACTTTTTGATCTGGTGCTTGCCTACGACTACGAAAACCACGGCACACCCATCATGCAGACGGCCCAAATGCTCAGGGCCCAGTTGGCAGAGGTCGGATTGATGGCTGGCGACAACAAACGCCTGACCTTGCTGGCGCACTCAATGGGTGGCCTGGTGTCGCGCTGGTTCATCGAGCGCGAAGGGGGCAAGCTCTTCGTGGACCATCTGGTAATGTGCGGCACCCCCAACCAAGGCTCGCCTTTCGGAAAAATTGAAGACGCGCGCAGAATCCTGGGCTTGTTGGCCGGCCTGTCGATGAACTACGTGCCAGCGCTTGTCCCGTTCAGCAGCGCTGTGTTGATGCTGCTCAACCGGTCTAAAAAACTCACACCGGCCTTGGAGCAGATGCACCCCTCGTCGGATTTCATCAAGACACTCAACGCCAGTGATGACCCGGGCATTCCTTATACGATCCTGGCCGGCGATGTCAACACCTACCGGGAGCCAACGGACCCCTTCTTTGCCAAAATGCTTGCCAAGGCCGGGCAGAGTTTTGTGTTTGATGCCCTGTTTGCCGGGCGATCCAACGATATCGCAGTGGGTGTGCAGAGCATTCTGGGTGTCGATGGGCCGTGTAAATTTGCAGCGCAGCGAAAGCAGGTTGCCTGCCACCACCTGAATTATTTTGATTCAGCCAGTGGCCAAAAAGCGCTTGGCGAAGTGCAGTGGAGCCTATGAAAAACTATTTTGACATTACCGTTTTCATTTCCCCTGGAACCGACGGCAAGTTCAACGTGCGGGTCGCCTCGGAGCAGGGCGGCCAGGGCAGTTCGACGCTCAAACTTCCGTTCGCTTTGGGCGAGCTGCAGGGTGTGGTTTACGGCGTTGAGCAGACCGCGCGCGACATTGGCTCGGCTCCGCTGGCTTTGGCCAGCTCGGACGTGTTTCAAGCTGCCAACACCCGCACTGCGACGGATTTCGGTGTCGAGCTGTTCGAGGCGTTGTTTCAGGATGATGCCAAGGTTGTGTTGGTGGCGACCGAAAGCATGGCCCAACACAGCCCGGATACGGGGGTGCGCATCCGCCTGTCCATGGACTTGCAGGCCCCCGGCATGGCCCTGGTGGCCAGTCTGCCGTGGGAGCTGATGTGCCGCAAAGGGCAACGCCCCTTGGTGGTCTCGCCGGATACGCCAGTGGTGCGCTCACTGGATGCCCCAAGGCCGACCGACCCGCGGCCCTTTCGCGCGCCGCTGCGCATTCTGGCCCTGATGTCCAACCCAAAGGGCAGCGCTGCGCTGAACCTGCAAGGCGAACGTGCCGGCATCGAGCAGAACTGGGCGCGTTTGCCGGGCGTTCAGGTCGATTTCGTGCGACCGGTGCGTGCCGATATCCAAAGGCAACTGGCTGCCTTGGACTACCACGTGATCCACTTCATGGGGCATGGCG
>JANNEZ010000117.1:0-3551 GCA_031379255.1 Rhodoferax sp.
CGCGTCGACTTCGGGCATAGCGACGAAGAGCAGAGAGAAGAGCGTCAGTGGGAGTCTCATGTTGCGGTGCCTAACGGAACGCGTTTATCTGACGCCCAACCGAAGCAGGCCGAACGCACAGCTGCCGATGGCGTCGGATAAACCTCGTTGGACTGAAGCGCGGCCATGGTGGTGGCGTGCGGGGCTGTTGGGCAATGTAAGGGTCAGCGGGCCAATCTGGCAACGCTGCGGCGGCTGTGGACGGCAGCGGCGAGATGCCGGGATTGGCCGGAGCGGATCCAGGGGCGGTTGTGGCGAGGTCGTTGACGTTTGCGGTGGTCCACAAGGTGGCGATCAGGGCCGCAGGCGTGAGCAGACCCGTTGCCGTGTGCAGGATGGCAAGTGATAGTGCGAGTGATGTGCGCGTCGCCGATCACGGCGGCCCTCGGCAGTTGGCGATGTTGCCGTGCGCACGGGCGCGTCCGGGCGGCAGTATCTCGGTGGTGCGCCACTGGCCCAGCGTGCAGTGCGGGCAGCAGGCGAGGTTGCTGCCGGCCACGCGCTTGAGGAAGGCGGCCGCATCCTCGCGAGCGTGGGGGTTGGCCGCGGGCATGGCCAGGGCTGCGCGGGCTGCTGCCAACCTCTGGGCCTTGAGGGCTGGGCTGAGCAGCCCGTAGTGACGGATGCGCTTGAAGCCTGGTGGCAGGACGTGCTGCAAGAAGCGAGCGATGAAGGTCTGGCCGTCGATCAAGACGGTGCGCTTGCCGCCGTGGTTATCGGCGCGAACGCGCAGACGCACGTCCTGGCCTTCAATGCCGAGGATGCGCTCGTTGGAGATGGCCACCCGGTGCGTGTAGCGCGACAGATAGTCCAGCACCACCTCGGGCCCGGCCAGGGGCGTCTTGGCGTAGACCACCCAGTCGTGACGCCTGAGTTGAGCCAGCCGAGTCTGACGCGCGCCATCGGTGGTGGCCGGATCGTGCGCAAGCGTGCCGGCTTGGCCGGCAAGCTGCAGGGCATCGAGGAACTTGCCGCGCAGCACCTTGGACAAGGCATGCACCGGGAACAGGAAGGTCGGGCTGCGCTTGGGCGGGCACCAGTGGCCCTGATCGTCCATCCCGCCGCAGGCCATCAGCGCGTGGACGTGGATATGCCGGCGCAGCTCCTGCGTCCAGGTGTGCAGCACCAGGGTGAAGGCGGGCGTGGCGCCCAGCCAGCGGGGGTTGGCGGCGAACTCGGTGAGCGTGGCCGCGGCGCACTGCATCAAGGTGCGGTAGACCCAGCGCGCGTGCAACTGCGCCAGGCCGTTCAGGGCATGCGGCAGCGTGAAGACGAGATGGCAATACGGCACCGGCAGCAACTCGGCCAGCCGTGCCTGGCGCCACGCGTCGCGCGCGCCGCTCTGGCACTGCGGGCAATGTCGGTTCCTGCAGGAATGGAACAACCGCTGCTCGCGCCCACAGCGGTCGCACTGCTGCAGCTGGCCGCCCAGGGCCGGTGTGCGGCAGGCGACGATGGCCCGCCAGGCACGCGCTTGAGCCGTGCTCAGAGCGTGCTGGGCCAGGTAGGCCGGGCCGAAGGTGCGCAGCACCTCGGCCAGGGAGGCGCTCACCGGCGAGATCGATCAGTGCCGGGGCTGCGGTGGCGATGACGGTGGCGGCGGCGCTGCCTTGGGACTGTGCGGCGCTGCCTTGGGACTGTGCGGCGCTGCCTTGGGACTGTGCGGCGCCGCCTTGGGCAACTGCGACAGAAGAGCCAGCGCGTTGTCGCCAGCGCTGTGGCCTGGGCGAGCCATGCGCAGGTAGCGGCTGGTGGTACTGAGGTGGGCATGGCCGAGCAGCTTGCTCACGCCGTGCAGATCCACGCCAGCCTCCAGCAAGTGCGTGGCAAAGCAGTGGCGCAGGGTGTGGATGCCGCCGAGCTTGGTGATGCCGGCGGCCTCGCGTGCGAGGTAGTAGTAGCGCTGGCCGCTCGTGCGGTCGATGGCACGCGCCGGGTTCGAGCGAGAAGCAAACAACCAGTCCGAGGCCAAAGCCCCGGCACGACAGGTACGCCAATACAAGCGCAAGTCGTATAGCAGTTCGGGCGTCAGCAGCGCGTAGCGGTCCTGAGCGCCCTTGCCCTGGATGACGCGGATGCACATGCGGTCGGGGGCCGAGTCGATGTCGCAGCCGCGCAGCTGACACAGCTCGCTCAGTCGCAGGCCGCTGGCATAGGCCAGGGTCAGAAACATCCTGGCCTTGGGCGACAAAGGTGCGGCCAGCAGCGCGGCCACCTCGGCGCGCGACAGCACTTCGGGCAGCCGTTGCGGGTTGCGGCCCATGGGGATCTGAGCTCGACGCTGATCCTGGCCCAGCACATCGCAAACCAGGAAGCGCAACGCGCAGGAGGTGATGTTGACGGTGGAACGCGAGCGCTGTCGCTCCTGCAGCAGGTACAGCAAGTACGCCTGCACCTGCTCGTCGGTCAGCAGCGCGGGGCTGCAGTGGTGGTGTCTGGCCACCTGCCCGACGGCGGACAGGTAGGTCTCCTGGGTGCGCGCAGCAAAGCCGCGCAACACCATCGCATCGATCATGCGTTGGCGCAGCGGTGTCATCGTCGTCTCCGAGATCCGGGGAACAGTCCCCAGAACCAAGGTACAACTCACAGCCGCGCGGAACTCGTCGCGCGCCACCACCGCGTCAGCGGTTTAGTTCAACGCTTCCAAGATCGTCCTCCCCGGTGGCCGCTGTGGCTGCCGTCAACGAGGAGACGATCATGGATTCGCTCAACTCCAATGGGCCTGGCGCGCTGGCGCTGGAGCCGCTTTGCCGAGGCGCTGCGCAGGAACTGCTGATGCGCAGCTACACCATCCGCACCATCAATCGCTACAAGCGGGTGTGGGAGCAACTGGCCGACTTCGCCCGCGCCCAGGGCCTGCCTGCCGAGTACACGCATGAACTGGCCCTGCGTTTCGAGCAGGCGTATGGCCTTCGCGACGGGGAGGTGCTCAAGCTCGGCCAACAGTGGCGGCGCCACCTTGTCTTCGGCATCAAGGTGCTCGACGACCTCGTGCGCACCGGCACCATCTGCCGCTTCGTGGTCGAGACGACCGGGCTGCGCGTGCCGGTGGGCATGCACAAGGTGCTGCGCGAGTACGAGCAGTACGCCAGAGAGCGCCGGCATCTGAGGCCCAGCAGCCTGGCCGAGCGCATGCACAACATCGCAGTGTTCCTGGACTTCCTGCGCGCCCGAGGATTGGAATCGCTGGATACCCTGCAGGCCGAAGACCTCAGCGCCTTCATTCAGACCCGGACGGCCTGGAAGCCGAGGACCGTCTCGCGCGTGTCATCTGACCTGCGGCTGTTCCTGCAGTACCTGTTCATGCGCGACGTCCTGCCCCGTGACCTCAGCACCGCGATACCAACGATCCGACTGGCGAGCAATGCCACGGTGCCTTCGGTGTGGGAGCATCTGGCCGACTTCGCCCGCGCCCAGGGCCTGCCTGCCGAGTACACGCATGAACTGGCCCTGCGTTTCGAGCAGGCGTATGGCCTTCGCGACGGGGAGGTGCTCAAGCTCGGCCAACAGTG
>JANNEZ010000424.1:0-2999 GCA_031379255.1 Rhodoferax sp.
CCGTGGGGCAAGATCGGCATCTGCGTCTGTTACGACCTGAGCTATGCGCGGGTTACCGATGAGTTGATCCGCCAGGGTGCGCAGGCGCTCATCGTCCCTACGATGGACGTGGCGGAATGGGGCGAGCATCAACATCGTTTGCACGCCCGCGTCGCACCGGTCCGCGCCGCGGAATATGGCGTGCCCATTTTCCGCGTCTGCAGTTCCGGCATCTCGCAACTCATCGAGCGGAATGGACACGTTACCGCCACGGCCCCATTCAACGGCGAACAAGCGATGCTCGCCGGCCAGCTTCGTTTGAAGGAAGCAGGCACGCGCCCGGTTGACCGCCGGCTCGCGCCGCTGGCGGTGTTCATTACCGCCACTGCGATACTTTGGCTTGGACTAAGCAATCGACGACATCGTCCGGTGATTCTAAATTACAAATCTTAAATTCATGAGAACATTTGTCCGACTTCTCCTGCGATTGTTGTTTCGTTTCCGTGCCTTCAACGAATCGGTGTTGACCACGCCGGGGCCGGTGCTCCTCCTTCCCAACCACCTCTCCTGGATCGACTGGCTGTTCCTACTCGTGTGCCTGGATGACGACTGGCGATTCGTGACCTCCAGTACCACGGCGCAAACCAGTTGGCTGCATCGGCGACTCATGATCAACCGGCACACGTTCCCCATCGACACCAACTCGCCGTACGCCGTCAAGCACATGGCGGAGTTTCTGCAACGCGGCGGCCGGCTCGTACTGTTCCCTGAAGGGCGGCTTTCCCGTACCGGCGGCTTGATGAAATTATTCGACGGCACCGGGTTCCTGCTTTTTAAAACCCGCGCCAAAGTCATCACCTGCTATCTGCGGGGCGCGCACCGTTTGCCGTATTCGCCCCACCCCGGTTGGAAGAAATGTTTCCCGACCGTCTCCGCTCATTTTAGTGAAGTCCTCACGCCGCCGCATCTGGAACATCTCAGCGCGTCCCAGGTCCGCGCCCAGACGACCGACTGGCTGCGCCACGCGCTGGTCAACCAGCAATTCAAAGTGGAAATGGAATTCGGTCCGCAAAACGTGCTGGCCGCCATCGCGGAAACCGCCCGGCAACGCCCGAAACAAATCATTCTGGAAGACCTCACGCGCCAAAAACTCACCTATCGACGCTTGCTGGTCGGTGCGGATGTATTGTCGCAGCAGTGGCGAACTGCGTTAACACCCGGCCATGAACGCGTCGGCGTTATGCTTCCCAATGTCAACGCCATGCCCGTCGTCATTCTCAGTTTGTGGCAACTCGGCAAAGTGCCAGCGATCCTGAATTTCTCCAGCGGCATGGCCGCCATGCTGGCCTGCGCCGAATTGGCGGGCATACGGCGAGTCATCACCTCGCGCATCTTTCTCGAACGGGCGAAACTAAAAATCCAGCCGCTCGTCGAAGCCGGTTTCCAGATGATTTATCTCGAAGACGTTCGCGCGCAGGTTTCCGGGCCACGGAGATATTTGACCTGGCTCCGGCACGTTTTAACTCCGCACCCCACGCTCCGCACTCCGCACTCGGGCGACGAGCCAGCGGTTATTCTGTTCACCAGCGGTTCAGAGGGCGTGCCCAAAGGTGTCGAGCTATCCCACGCCAACCTGCTGGCCAACATCCGGCAGATGCTGGCCATTGCTGACATGCAGGACGTTGACCGGATGTTCAATGCCATGCCGCTCTTTCACAGTTTCGGACTGACCGTCGGGACGCTGTTGCCGCTGGTGCGCGGCATGTATGTGTTCATTTATCCTTCGCCGCTGCATTATCGCATGGTGCCGACCGCTTTCTACGACACCGATTGCACCATTTTCCTGAGCACGAACACGTTTCTGAATGGTTACGCCCGCAAGGCGAATTCGTACGATTTCCGCAGCATGCGTTACATGTTTGCGGCGGCGGAAAAATTGCAGGAGTCCACCGCCCAGACCTGGTCGCAACGCTTCGGCGTGCGCATCCTCGAAGGCTACGGCGCGACCGAATGTTCGCCCTGCATTTGCGTCAACACTCCACTTGCGCCGAAGTACGGTTCGGTCGGTCGCCTCCTGCCGGGCATGGAATTCAAACTTGGACCAGTCGAAGGCGTGGAGGACGGCGGACGGCTTTTCGTGCGCGGGCCAAACATCATGCGCGGTTACTTGAACGCCGACGCCGATGCGAAATTCAAAGCCCTCGACGGCTGGTACGACACCGGTGACATCGTCAGCGTGGATGCCGAGGGTTGCATGTATATCCGTGGCCGGTTGAAACGGTTCGCCAAGGTCAGCGGCGAAATGGTGAGCCTTACCGCCGTCGAGGACGCGCTGGCCGGCGCTTTTCCGCAATACGGCTTGCGCTGTCAAGTGGCGGTGGTGGCCCAACCGGATGAACACAAAGGCGAAATGCTCATCGCCATCACCAACGAACCGCGGCTGCAACTCGACGCCATTCGCGCCGCCATAAAAGCCAAAGGCCTGACCAACCTTTGCGCGCCACGCGAAGTGAAGGTCGTCCGCGAAATTCCGAAACTTGGAACGGGCAAGGTGAATCACCGTGAATTGGTAAAACTGATCCAACCGCAGATTGACGCAGATGAACGCAGAAAATGAAAAACTCCAAATCCGCATCCACGGCGACGCCTCGTTGCCGACGCTGATTTATTTGCCTGGCTTGCATGGCGATTGGACGCTCGTCACCAGTTTCCGGCTGGCGATTTCCGATCGCGTGCGTTTCGTTGAGTTTACCTACCCGCGGACACTCACATGGTCGCTCGACGACTACGCAGCGGCCGTCGAAGCTGAGTTGCTCACCAACAACATTGGGCGCGGCTGGCTGCTGGGCGAATCGTTCAGTTCGCAGGTCGCCTGGGCGATGATCGGCAAGCAAGATGGCGGTGATCCCCGATTTCACTGTGAGGGCTTGATTCTGGCCAACGGCTTTGTGCGTCATCCCGTGACTTGGGCCGTGCGACTGGCAAAAAGATTTTGCACCGGCGTTTCGCTGACGTGGCTG
>JANNEZ010000431.1:0-7430 GCA_031379255.1 Rhodoferax sp.
CGCAGTTGCTGGAATTCGCCGCGCTGACCCACAAGAAAGACGCCAAGCCGGGGGAGCTTTCTGGCGGCATGAAACGCCGCCTCTCGCTGGCGCGCTCGCTCGTGAACGACCCGCAATTGCTGCTGCTCGACGAGCCCACGACCGGGCTGGACCCGCAGGCCCGCCACCTGATGTGGGAGCGGCTGCAAACCCTGCTGCAGCAAGGCAAATCGATTTTGCTGACAACACACTTCATGGACGAAGCCGAACGCCTGTGTTCGCGCCTCCTGGTGCTGGACCACGGCAAAAAAATCGCTGAAGGCAAACCGCGCGAACTGATCGCTCAGTACCTGGAACCCGATGTGGTGGAGGTCTACGGCAGCGGCGCGCTCGGCTTGGTCGACTCACCCTTGAAGGCGCTGGCGCAGCGGGTGGAGGTGAGCGGCGAGACGGTGTTTTTCTACACGCAAAACGCGAAACAGCTGATGGACGCCCTGGCTGAACACCCGCAGTTGCGCACCCTGCACCGGCCGGCGAATCTGGAGGATCTGTTTCTCAAATTGACAGGCCGGCAAATCAGGGAGGAAGCATGAACTCGGCAACCAATCCAGCGTCTGCAACCCGCGGTCCCGGCATCTGGCGCGCGCCTGAGCTCTCCATGCGCTGGTGGCCGGTGTTCCTGCGCAACCTGCTGGTGTGGCGCAAGCTGGCCATTCCCAGCATCATGGGCAACATCGCCGACCCGCTGATCGCGCTGGTGGCCTTTGGATACGGCCTGGGCGCGCTGGTGGGCGAGGTGCAGATGGGCGACGTGAAAGTGCCTTATATCGTTTACCTCGGCGGCGGCTACATCTGCACCAGCGCCATGAACGCGGCCTCGTTCGAAGCGCTGTATTCGGCCTTCTCACGCATGCATGTGCAGAAAACCTGGGACGGCATCATGAACGCGCCGGTGAACCTGGACAACATTTTGCTGGCCGAGATGTTGTGGGCGGCGTTCAAGTCGCTGACCACCTCAGTGGCGATTTTGCTGGTGATGCTGGGCCTGGGCATCTCGCACAGCCCGCTTCTGCTGGTGGCGCTGCCCGTCCTGCTGATAGTGGGCATCACCTTCAGCTGTATCGCGCTGGTATTCAACGCCCTGGCCAAGGGCTACGACTTCTTCACCTACTACTTCACGCTGTTTATGACGCCGATGATGTTTTTGAGTGGCGTTTTTTTCCCGCGCGAGCAGTTGCCTGCGTGGCTGCAAACCGTGTCGGCCTGGCTGCCGTTGACCAATGCGGTGGAGTTGGTGCGCCCGCTGTTCATGAACCAATGGCCGGCCAACGGCCTGCAACACCTGGCTGTGCTGGCGGCTTACGCGGTGGCGGGCTTTTGGATCGCGCTGGCGCTCACACGCAAGCGTTTTGCGAAGTAGGGCGGACGAATTGCCTCGCGGCTAATCACCGCTGTGGGCAGCCGCCTTGATCATGTCCGCCGCCTTCTCGGCGATCATGATCACGGGCGCGTTGGTGTTGCCCGCCACCACACGCGGCATGATGGAGGCGTCGACCACACGCAGGGCTTCAATGCCGCGCACGCGAAGCTGGGCGTCGACCACGTCCAGCGGGCCATTGCCCATGCGGCAGGTGCCTACCGGGTGGTAGATGGTGTCGGCGTGGTCGCGGATGAACTGCTCGATCTCCCTGTCGGTTTGCGCACCCGCTGACGCGCCGGATTCCGCGCCGCCATAACCCGCCAGGGCGGGTTGCGCCAACACATTGCGCATGGCCTTGAAACCCTTGAGCAGGCGCGCCATATCTTGCGGCTCGGCCAGGAAGTTCGGGTTGATGAGGGGTGGCGCGAACGGGTCTTTGCTGGCCAGGCGCAGGGAGCCCCGGCTCACCGGGTTCAAGAGGCAGACGTGGCACGAATAGCCCATTCCAAAGGTGGTGGTGCGGCCATGGTTGACCAGTTTGCCGATGACAAAGTGGTACTGCAGGTCAGGCGCCGGCTCGTCCGGGCCGGACTTGACGAAGCCGCCCGCCTCGGCGAAGTTGGTGGTCAACATGCCGGTGCGGCGCCTGCGCCACTCAACCATACCCTTGATGGCGCGCCACAATCCGCCCAGCGTGATGCCAAACAAGTCCTTGAGGTGCGGCGCCGTGTGCACCAGTACTACATCCACGTGGTCGTGCAGGTTGTGGCCCACGCCCGGAATGTCCTGCACCACCTCCAGCCCGAGTGATGTGAGGTGCGTCTGCGGCCCCAAGCCCGAGAGCATCAGGATTTGCGGCGACTGCAGGGCGCCCGCGCACAGCAGCACTTCGCGGCTGCAGCGGATCTGTTTCAACGCGCCGCCCTGGCTGTATTCCACGCCCACGGCGCGTTTTTCCTCCATCAGGATGCGCGTGGTGTGGGCGCCGGTGATCACCTGCAAATTGGGCCGGCCCAGATTGGGCGTGAGGTAGGCTTTGGCGGCGCTGAACCGCTCGCCGTTTTTGTGGGTGACCTGGTAGAGGCCCACACCCTCCTGGCTGGCGCCGTTGAAATCAGGGTTGTGGATGTAACCCGCTTCCTTGCCGGCTTCGACAAAGACCGCGCCGAAACGGTTCGGGCTGGTCAGGTCTTTCACGTTGAGCGGGCCGCCAGTGTTGTGAAAATCTGTCCATTCCTCGTCGCCCTTGCGCTCGTTATTTTCGGCGCGTTTGAAATAAGGCAGCACCTCGCTGAACGACCAACCCGGGTTGCCCTCGGCCGCCCAGGCGTCGTAGTCGCTGTGCTGGCCACGCGCGTAAATCATGGCGTTGATGGAGCTGGAGCCGCCCAGCACCTTGCCGCGCGGCTGGTAGCCCAGGCGGCCGTTGAGCCCCTTTTGCGGCGTTGTCTCGAACTTCCAGTTGGCGTCGCTGGCCTTGGCCAGCAGGGCCAGACCCGCCGGGCAATGGATCAGCACGCTTTTGTCAACACCGCCGGCCTCCAGCAGCGTCACCTGGATGTTCGGGTCTTCCGTCAATCGGGCGGCCAAAACGCAGCCGGCCGAGCCGCCGCCAATGATGATGTAGTCAGGCATGTTCCAATGGTTTCCAGCGATAATTTTTAGACCCGATGAAGATAGTCCACAAAGGCAAACAATCTCTAAGGAGCCAGCTTTAATGAACACTCTCGTAAACCCTGAGCTTGCGTTGCAGGACGGTGCCCAGGGCAGCGTGGATTGCGGCGTGCAGGGCGAATTGCTGCTGATCTGCATCAACCGCCCCGCCAAACGCAACGGCTTCACCCCAAAAATGTTCAAGGAACTGGGCGAAGCCTACACCCGCCTGGACGACGACGCGGCGCTTCGTGTGGGCGTGTTGCATGCCGCTGGCGCGCATTTCACGGCGGGGCTGGATTTGCCCTCCATCGCCCCGATGATGCGTCGCGGCGAAAAGTCGGTGCCACTCGGTCTGGTCGATCCGCTCGATCTGGGCATGGCCGGTTACCGTCGCCGCGTCAAACCGATGGTGGTGGCGGTGCAGGGCATCACCTACACGCTGGGCATCGAGTTGATGCTCGCGGCAGACATTGTGGTGGCCGCAGATGACTGCCGTTTCTCGCAGCTTGAAGTCAAGCGCGGCATCATGGCCACGGGCGGCGCCACGCTGCGCATGGCCGAGCGCGCAGGCCTGGGCAATGCCATGCTGCACCTGCTCACGGGTGACGAATTTGGCAGCGCGGAAGCCCTGCGTTTGAACTTCGTGCAGCGCGTCGTGCCGGCCGGCCAGCAGTTGCAGGAGGCCATCAAAATCGCTCAAAACATTGCCGCGCAGGCGCCGCAGGCCGTGGTTGCCACGCGGCAGAATGCGCTCAAAGCGCTGGAGCACGGGCCGGTGGTCGCGATGCATGATTTCATCGAGGCGCAGCGGCGCCTGGCGAACACGGCAGACGCCAAAGAAGGCCTTGACTCCTTTGTCGAGCGGCGCGCCGCGCGTTTCAGCGGCCAGTGATTTGAGCGGCCCATGAGACTCGCCCTGTTGTCCGACATCCATGCGAACATTCAGGGTATGGACGCTTGCCTGGCGCATGCGCGTGCGAATGGCGCGAAACAATTCGCTTTGTTGGGCGACCTGGTGGGTTATGGCGCTGACCCGGTACCAGTGATTGAACGGGCGCAGGCGCTGCAAAACGCGGGCGCCTGGTTGATCAAGGGCAACCACGACGACCTGGCCGTGAACCCGCCAGCCGTTCCCCGAACCCTGGGCGACAGCACCGCCGCCTGGACCCACGCGCAGTTGTCGCCCGCGCAGCGCTGCTTCCTGGACGCTCTTCCGATGAGCCACCAAAGTGGCGCCATGTTGCTGGTGCACGCCAGCGCCTGTGAGCCCGAAACCTGGCCCTATGTGTACGAGGAGGAGGCCGCCATCGACTGCCTCGCTGCGGCCGCCCAGATGCCCAATGTGCGCCATGTGTTTGTCGGCCATGTGCACCACCAGACCCTGTTCTCGACGGCGCCGGATGTGCCGATCGAACAACACGCCGTGACGCCCGGCGCACCGATGGTTCTTTCGCCAAAAAAACACTGGGTGGCCACCGTTGGCTCGGCCGGGCAGCCGCGTGACGGCAGCCCGCTGGCGATGTATGCGCTGTATGACACCGACACCCGTGTGCTGAATTTCCAGCGCGTCAAATACGACCACCTGCTGGCGGCAGACGCCATCCGCCAGGCCGGTCTGCCGATCTGGCTGGCCCAGCGCCTCGAAGCGGGCCGCTGATGGCCGCATCAGCCCACTATGGCGAACCTGGCGAACCGCAGGAAGCAAACGGGCCGAGCCATCCGTTTGACGCCTTGACGCCCGACGTCGTGATGGACGCGCTGGCCTCGGTCGGTTTGTGGGGCGATGGCCGCCTGGCCGCGCTGAGCTCGTATGAAAACCGGGTCTACCAGATCCACCTGGAAAGCCCAGCAACCTCGGGAGAGCAGCCAATGGCGCCGGTGGTGGTCGCCAAGTTTTACCGCCCCGGGCGCTGGGCAGACGCGCACATCCTCGAAGAACACGCGTTCAGCGCCGAACTGATGGCGGCGGAGATTCCGGTGGTCGGGCCCCTGAGCCTGAATGGCGCCACCTTGCACCACTTCAACGGGTTTGCCTTCAGCGTCAGCCCGCGCCGGGGCGGCCGCCCGCCGGAACTGGACGATGGCGAAGTGCTCGAATGGATCGGACGCTTTCTCGCGCGCATCCATGCGGTGGGCGCTGCCCAGCCGTTTGAACACCGCCCGCAGCTGAACTTGCAAAGTTTTGGTGTCGATTCGCGCGACTGGCTGCTGCAGCAAGACGTCATCCCGCTGGACGTGCAATCGGCCTGGGCCAAAAAGTCCCAGGAGGCGCTGGATGTGATCGCCGGGCATGCCTCCATTTCAGGGCTTGGGGCGCAGCAGGGTGGGCAAGGGGGCGTGCCAGCGGGCGCCGTGGCGCAGATCCGCCTGCATGGTGATTGCCACCCCGGCAACATCTTGTGGACGCCGGTGGACGCGCCTGCGCCTTCCGGCCCCGGGCCGCATTTTGTCGATCTGGACGACGCCCGAAGCGGCCCGGCGGTGCAAGACCTGTGGATGCTGCAAAGCGGCGACCGCCAGCAACGCACGCGCCAGTTGGGCGCCCTGATTGACGGCTACGAGCAGTTCCGCGAATTCGACCGGCGCGAGCTGGCCTTGATCGAACCTTTGCGCACGCTGCGCCTGATCCACTACAGCGCCTGGCTGGCGCGGCGCTGGGCAGACCCAAGTTTCCCGATCAACTTTCCCTGGTTTGGCAGCTCTGACTACTGGAGCGGGCAGGTGCAGATGCTGGAGGAGCAAATCGAGGCGATGCAGGAGCCGCCGCTGGCGGTTTAATCATACCCAAATTGGGGTTTATCGTCGGATTTTTTGACGTTTTCGTGAGTTTTTGTGAAAATATTGGCTATGAAGTCACGTAAAATATAGATAGTTTGCTATTTAATTTATAGCAAGCTGGATTTTAAAACCGATCAGGAGTCAACGATGAAACGCAGAACCGTTGTGCGCGCTGGCTTGGCGGCAGGCGCAGTATGGAGTGTGTGCGGTGTAGCCATGGCGCAGGCCGCGTACCCGAACAAGGCCATCACCATGGTCGTGCCGTTCCCGCCGGGTGGCCTGGCCGATCTGGTGGCAAGGCCGGTGGCCGAGGCGATGTCGCGCGACCTGGGCCAGCCCGTGGTGATCGAAAACAAGCCCGGCGCGGGCGGCGGCATTGGCATGGGTTTTGTCGCCAAGGCCCGGCCCGATGGTTATACCGTGGTGATGGCGCTCTCAAGCCTCACGGTGATCCCGGAAGCTGACGCGCTCATGGGCCGCGCGCCGCTCTACGCGCTCTCCGACCTGCGGGCGATCGCGCGTTACACCGCCGACCCGACGGTGCTCGCCGTGCGCGCCGATGCGCCCTGGAAAACCGTGAAAGATTTTGTCGACGATGTGGGCAAACGCCCCGGCGTGGTGAATTACGGCTCCAGCGGCAACTACGGCACCATGCATGTGCCGATGGAAATCCTCGCCGCGTCGGCCAGCCTGAAGATGACCCACATCCCTTTCACTGGCGCGGGCCCGGCCATCGTGGCCTTGCTGGGCGGGCAGATTGACGCCGTCTCCACTGGCCCTGCGACGGTCTTGCAACACATCAAGGCGGGCAAGATTCGGGTGCTGGGCCATTGGGGCAATGGCGCGCTGGCCTCGATGCCCGAGGTGCCGAGTTTGAAGGAAGCCGGGCAAAACGCCGAATACGCGCAGTGGTCGGGCCTGTTCATCCCCTCGGCCACGCCCGAGCCAGTGGCGCAGCGCCTGCGCGCGGCAGCCAAATTCGCGGCGAACGATGCGAAGGTCAAAGAGACCATCCAGAACGCCGGCAGCCCGGTGCAGTACCTCGACGCGCCAGAGTTTGAACTTTATGTGCAGGCCGATGCCAAACGCATGGTGGGTGTGGTCCAGCGTATCGGCAAATTGCAATAGATTGATCTGGAGAAAAGTGATGAAACGAGTGTTTTTGAAGTCAGCCCTGGCGGTCGGCGTCGTGGCCAGTTTTTCTTTCGCGGCGCTGGCGCAAACCTACCCAACGCGCCCGGTAAAAATCATCGTGCCGTTTGCCGCAGGCGGCCCGGCCGACAACTTCGCGCGTTTTATCGGGCAGCGCCTGGGCGACGCGCTGGGGCAGGGCTTCGTGGTGGATAACCGGCCCGGCGGCGGCTCGGTGATTGGCACCGATGTGGCGGCCAAGGCTGCGCCCGATGGTTACACGCTCCTGATGATGTCCAACACCCACACAGTCAACGAGACACTCATCGCCAACAAACCCTTCAACCTCACGCGCGATTTCGTCGGCGTGGCGCCCATCAATTCATCGGATCTGGTGCTGGTCGCGCACCCGTCGGTGCAAGCCAACAACCTCAAGGAGATCATCGCCACGGCGAAAGCCGCGCCG
>JANNEZ010000432.1:0-5445 GCA_031379255.1 Rhodoferax sp.
CCCCTACCACGGCAGCCGGCGCGGACGCCGCGTCAACGCCGGCCTGGATGTTGGGCGCCAAGGTCTTGGCCAGGCCGACGACTGCCACCAGCGAAATACCCAGCAAGGCCATGCTCAGCAGCGCAACACGTGTCGAGGGTCGCGCCACCGGCTGGACTTCGCCGGCCACCTTGACCGGCAGGTAATAGTCCCGGTGGCGAACCGTCTGCACAAAAACAAACACGCCGTAGAGGGTGAGCGACATCACGCCGGCAAAAGCGAGTTGCGACGGAGAAAATGTCGGCCCCGGGGTGGTGATGGTCAGGGTCGGCAAAATCAGCGTCAACGTCGTCAGGGCGATCAGCACCGACAACGCGGGTATGGCACCCTCCACCCGGAACACCAGCACATGGTGGCGCAAGGCGCCCATCAACAGGCACAGGCCGACGACGCCGTTGCAGACGATCATCACGGTGGCAAACACGGTATCGCGCGCCAGGGCGTTTGACGCCGTCCCGCCGGACAACATGATCGACACAATCAGCGCGACCTCGATCACAGTGACGGCCAGAGCCAGAATCAGCGTGCCAAAGGGCTCCCCCACCCGGTGCGCCACTACCTCGGCGTGGTGAACCGCGACGAACACTGCCGTGATCAGCGTTGCCGCGACCAGTGTCAGCAATGCCCAGCCGAGCGGTCGCCCCCAAGCCGCGGCCAGCACGGCGCAGGCCGCCAAAGGGAGGGCAAGGCTCCAGCGCGGTACACCGGGCCACAGGTTGCGGGGCATGAAACTCTTGAAGTGGGGTAGTTGGCCGACCTATTGTGCAGTGGTTTGCACGAGGCGCGGGCTGGCTCTGGCGGGCAGCACCGCAGATGGTTGGTGCGAGGGGGAAATGGTGCGGCTGGCGGGGATCGAACCCAATACTTTTGATCCCCCTACATCGCCAACAGTGGAGCCTTGTTTGTAACACGGTTTTGTATCACCGTGTGTCGCGTTTCCTGTTGCAAAGACCGCGCTCGATTATTTTTCTGCCACTGCAATGTCGGCTAGCGTGATAGAGTTGAATTGAGTGCAACAAGTTGTAAGTCTATTTTTCAAAACCGTTTCGAGGAACAAAACAGTCACCCATGAAATTTATTAAGTTCATCATCGTTGCATCATGCATCGGTGCCAGTGCAATGGCCCTGGCTCAAAAAATCCAACCAGACACGCTGGACGACCTGAAAGCGGAATTTGAATACCAACAAAAGCAAGCAGAGCCCTATCTTTCCGAAGTGGAGAAGGCTTCAAAAATCTACATGGAATGTATCAATTCGATTTTTGACAAACCCCTGGAAACCAATTGCGACAGCAGAAAACGGAATCTGCAACGAATAAAAGGAATTGCTCTCGGCCCGCTTGAAACATTGGTTGCGGCAAAGGAGGCTTACGAGCGTGAGCAACGCAAGGCGGATCGTAAAAACCCGATCAACACTGGCAAGCCCTGATGAAGGTTGGGCTCAGTATGAACCAATAGGGGCCTACTAGGTGCTTGGCTGTGGGTTGGGCGAATCCTGTAAGGCCGCTAGGCGCTTTAGCATCCGCTGAACCTGAGCGAGCGACCATACGCCCCCACGAGGGGCCAACACGCCAACTGCATTCAGTTCAGCGACCACAGCCCTCTGTGATAGCTTGCGTGCGTCAAAACCCGCAACCAAGCCAGCCAGCTTTGACGCACCTGCATTCGCTGCCGCCGTGCGGTCTTCAAGGCAACGTTTAAGGTTTGCAGGCCCGGACGTACCCAAAAGCACACCACGAGATTTAGCCACCGCAAGGGCTTCCTTTGTCCGCTGGCTGATTCGTTTAGCCTCATGCTCTGCGAATGCTGCCATGATGTGAATTGTCAGTTCATTGGCTTCCGGCATATCGCAAGCGACAAACTTCACCTTGCTTTCCATCAGGCCGGAAACGAAATAAACGTTTCTCGCGAGCCTATCCAGTTTCGCGATCAGCAGGGTGGCACCATTCTTCCGGCACGACTCAAGGGCAGCTCTTAGCTTCGGGCGCTTCGCCAGTGCATCGGCACCTTTGCCGGTTTCCACTTCGACAAACTCGGCAATCAACTCCCATGCCCCGCCATTGAGAAAACGCTTGACTGTTTCTTGTTGTGCCTCAAGGCCCAATCCAGATGCACCCTGCTTTTGAGTGGATACCCGGCAATAGCTGACAAATTTCTGAGACATAAGGCCACCTGACTACATGAAAGGACGAACGTTTAATGCGTAGTCAGTATAACCCAGAATATGTCAAAAATAGTCATTGACACATACATGGCAAATTCCGACAATCGATGAATGACTAAAAAAATACCTCTAAACGAAGCCGTCCCGCTTTCTCCCGGCCTTGCCGCAAGGATGATCGCGGCCTCACTTGGCGAACCTGAAGGCACATGGGGCTTACGCCTGACCAATTGGCGGCGACCAGAGCGCCGAAGCGCGGTCAACTGGCGCGAGAACGATGCAGGGAGACCCGTTTATGACTTTGCTGACGTACAGGCGTACATCGACCAAACGCTGGCCCAGCGCGCCGCAGTCACCCAGCCCGACACCGGGACAGGCAAGGCAAAGGCCACAGCAACCGCAGACATTGAAAACAACGTGCCGTTCGTTCGAGTTTTTTGGAATGCTGGCACGGCACAAGGTGGATTCAGCTTGTCAACAGGGGCCGCTAAAGACCTGGCACAGAAACTCAACCTGGCAGCCGCTAGGGCGGTGCAAATCAAGGGAGAACGTCTCATATGATCGCCGAACAAGAACTCTTGTCAGTGGGGACAGTGGCGCTATTGTTGGGGCTCAGGCTTGGGACGGGTCGCCAGTGGACGGACACCCTGAACGACCATCGGCGCACCGGGAAATGTGCCATCGCAGGCCACCTGCTTTTGCCATTTGGCCGTAAGGAAAATCCCAGTGGCACAGTGGACTTACCGCTGTATTGCCCGGCGCGGGTGCTTCAATTTATCAAAGACGTTCAGGCCGCGTTTGGTGTAAAAAAGCCGTTTGCTCACGTCCCGCAAAAATTCACTTTTGACGATGCTTCAATCGCGCCTGAATTGTGGCGCTTTCGCAAACTGACCCCGGCAATTCATTGAAGACACGGTTCATAACCAGCGCGAAATGACAATCCCGTTCAACCCTGCAAACTACCGCTTCAAGGCAGTGATTGATTGGGTCACCCTGCGTGTCACGCTGACTAGCCCGAGTCAGTTTCGGCACGTTCAGAATCGGCTTTTTCCAGTCTTTGGAAAGCTGTACGTCAGGGCGTGCGACGGAAATGATTCGTCACTGCGATTCGACATCAGGTTCCAAGACCCCGCCGGACCTGACGCGATCATGCGCGGGCTGCAAACAGCGTTTTGTCTTGAAGGCCCGATGCTCAAAGAGTCTGACGTACATGTCATCGGGTTGGAGTTAGCACTTGACCTTTACTCACGCACCAACGACCCGGAATCGCTGGCAGTGGCGGCTCTGCATTTATTCGTGCATCACGCGCACCCACCACCAGCGCCGCCGCGCATCACAAAACCCAGACAATACTTCGTGCCCAACACCAGGCGCGAGATTTTGGGAGAGTTGGATGCTGGCTACTCGCTTCACGCTGGGGCTAAATATGCCAGATACACAAGCCGCCATTACGTCAAACGGAACGACTCCCGCGACGGCGTTCAGTACGCGCCATTGCCGTCATCAGAACACCGGGCAAGGTTTGAAAACACCTGGCGGGGTAACTTGGCCCAACCGTTCAAAACCCTGACTGAATGGCGCAATTTTCGTTTTGAGAGTCTTTCAGAGCAGTTCGCACTTGTTGCCTCGACTCCCGCAACGGGGCTGGCCGCGCTGCTGCAAGACCGCAGCACCCAACTGGGCCGCAGCCTTGACAAGACAGGCGACGAACCTCGCCACCCGGATGCCATGGCGAAAAGTCGGCTCTCAAATTACCGTCGCAAGCGTGCGCCAAATACCCAGCGCGACACCCCTACGAACCAGAAAATCAGGCAGGCGTTACGCAATTTAACTGTAAGGTCAAAGGAGGACAGTCCGAGAGAATTCGGTGGATTTCTGGACCAGTTGACGGCATTGCACATTGGGGATTGCGTAAATAACGCGCAAAGTCCTATATACGTTAATACAGACAACGCAAGACCCATAGCTGCCAACACCGTCACGGGCAACATACTTCCATCAGACGCCACTAACTTGCTCAAACCAGCCATTGAATCACCAACCCAGCGCAGCACCCCGCTAGCTGCCTGGCCTTCAGGATGACCTTGACACCCCTGGCGCAAAACAGGCAAGTCCCAAGCCCCCGATGACAGTTTTTTCCCATTTTTCAAAGAATGTATGCACTGCAAAAAAGCACTAACAACGGCAGAACTGGTTGATATCAAATCAAGAATCTTGGCATTACAAGAGGCACCATTGTTGGAGCTTGAGTTCGACCCCGCCGACCTTAACCTTGACTTGACGCAGTTTGAATCCCCGGCAAGGCCGTCCAAGACTCGTTGCGTGCCAGTAGTCGCCACAAACGGGACAAAAAAAATCTCAATCAGAGTTTCTGCACGGCTTCTGGCCGCATTCAGATTGCAGGCCGAAAAGACTGGCACCGGATACCAAACCTTGATTAACCAGACCCTTCAAGTCGCGGCTTTGGGTTGGGGCTCTGTATAAGCAATTTCCACCAACGGTAGGCAATAGAGGTTTAAAAGCCACCGTTTTTCAATGTTGGGTATGGACACTTCCACCAGAAACGCTCAGATTGTGTTCAATGGCCCCATGTCTTCGTGGCTACGCCTTGGGCCATGCTTCCGGCTCAGAGCTGCCCGAATCGACTTGATGCCTTCATTCATGTCGAACCTGGCAATTGCAGGCAAGTTGAAGTCCAATAGTTCCACAAATTTTGAGGTTTCGCCCGCTTCAAAATCGGCAAAATAGCTCTCAAAATTTTCACCTTCGCCGGCCTTGTGGCCTAACAACCGCAACCTAATTATTTCCGGCACTTGTCCAGTGAGTCCCAAGCGAATAAATGCGTTGTTTGCGGTATGTCGAAGGCTGTGAAAAACTTTGGTGTTGTCGCGCGGCAACCCCAACCCGCTAAGCATCGCAGACATGCGACGCTTAGCCTCTTTTGAATACCCTGACACCGGCTCCCAAGAAAGTTCAGGAAAAACGCGCTTGAAACCTTCACTGCTAAGCCGCTCACACCATTGGACAAACCCAGCTTCAATCAATATCGGATGCAGCGGCACAATTCTTTGACTCTCGCCATTTTTCAGAGACTTGTCCGGCGTAAGTTCGTTGACATTCAGATACCAGACCCCAGCCGTATTCTGCCGAACGTCGCTCAAGTGCAGTTGACAAAGTTCACGAATGCGTTGCCCGGCATGAAGGCATATCAGGGGTAACCAGAATTCGCATGGGCTCCACTTGCGA
>JANNEZ010000489.1:0-16123 GCA_031379255.1 Rhodoferax sp.
GGCGCGATCTGCTGCAAAAGACGCCGCTGTGCGCCGCCGGGTTGCTGATGGGCGCTGACGCGGCGGCGGCGGCTGGCCCAGCGGGCGCTGGCGGCGCGTGGCGCATGCCGGATGAAGCCGAGCCCCACACGCGCACCTGGATGGCTTTTGGCGCGGACGAAAAAATCTGGGGCCGCAAACTGCTGCCTGAAGTACGCCGCAATTTGGCCGCCCTGGCCACGACCATTGGCCGGTTTGAGCCGGTGGCCATGCTGGCGCGCCAAAGCGAACTTGAGCTGGCGCGAGGCCTCGTCGGCCCTGAGGTCGAGCTGGTGGCCGCTGACCTGGACGATTTGTGGATCCGCGACACCGGGCCCACTTTCGTGCTGAACGGCCAAGGCGGCAAAGCCGGCGTCAATTTCAATTTCAACGCTTGGGGCCAAAAGCAGGCATTCAGCCGTGACGCACAAGTGGCTGCGCTGGTCACCCGCCGGGCTGGCGTGGCCGCCATCCACACCCGCCTGGTTCTGGAGGGCGGCTGCATCGAGGTCGATGGCCAGGCCACGGCGATCATTTCAGAGAGCTGCGTGCTGAATGCCAACCGCAATCCCGGCATCTCCAAAGCGGCTTTTGAAGACCAGCTCATGCCGCTGCTGGGACTGGAGAAAATCATCTGGCTGCCGGGCATCAAGGGCAAAGACATCACCGACGGGCATACCGATTTCTACGCGCGCTTCGCCCGGCCCGGGGTGGTGGTAGCCGGTTACGACCCGGACCCAGCGTCCTGGGACCACGCGGTGACAAAGCGCCATCTGGACATACTGCGCCAGACGCGGGACGCGCGCGGCCGGCGGCTCGAAGTCGCCGTGCTTGAAGCGCCAAGCCAGCGGCGCCGGACGCCGGGCAATGCGGATTTCGCCGCCGGTTACGTCGGTTTCTATGTGTGCAATGGCGCGGTCGTCATGCAGGATTTTGGCGACGCGCGGGCAGACAGCGCCGCCAAAGCGGCTTTGCAAAAGGTTTTTCCCGGCCGCGAGGTGGTGCAGATCAACATGGACGGCATTGCAGCAGGCGGCGGCAGCATCCACTGCGCGACCCAGCAGGAGCCCAAAGCCTGAGCGCCGCCGGCTCCCGGGTTTGCCTGATAATAATTAACATGGGTGTTAACAATTTTCGGTATTTCCCGAAATTCGCCAATTTTTAGGAAAAATTGGCCGTTAAGTCTCGTTAAACATGGATTTAATGCTATATATTTTATAGCATAAAAGAGCCCGCGATCCGCGCCCGGCGCAGACCCTCAGGGTGCCTTGCCCAAGCCCAGCCGCTCCACGTTGCGTTTCTCCGCCGCATAGGCGGCACGCAGGGCCTGCGCGTAGTCGCCGCTGTCCAGATAGTTGGGCTCTTGCTCGTATTTCGCCAACTCGGCCACGTGTTGCGGGTCAAACAAGGCCAGCTTGAAGGCCTCATGGAGGATGTTGACCACACTGGCCTCCATGCCGCGCGGGCCGACCAGGCCGTAGGGCGACATGGCCACGATGCCGTGCCCGAGCTCTTTGAGCGTCGGCACGTTGGCCCAGCGCGGCGAGCGCCGGTCGCTGAAGGTGACCAGAAGGCGCAGTTTGCCGCTGTCCACATAGGGCGCAAACCCGTTGGAATTCACACCCGCCATGAGCTGGCCGGAGGCGACGGCCAGCATCTGCTCGGAGGTGCCCTTGTACGGCACATGGATGTATTTCAGGTTGCGCCGGCCGAAGAGTTCGTCCATCACCACGTGGGGCGTGGTGCCCAGGCCATTCGTGGAAATAGTCAACTCGCCGGGTTTCGCCGCTGCAAAACGCAGCAGGTCGTCAAAACTCTGGAACGCGCTGTTGCTGGGGACCACCACACCGAAGGTGACGCCGCTGATCTGGATGATGGGCGTGGTGTCGCGGATCGGGTCCCAGGCAACCTTTTGCACATGCGGCGCGCGCAGGGCGGGTTGCGGCAGTTGCGAGAGTGTGTAGCCGTCTGGCGCGGCCTGCTGCAGGATCGGCATGCCCAGTGTGCCGCCGGCGCCGGGCCGGTTTTCGATCACCACGCGTTGCCCCAACTGCCGGCCCGCCAGCTCGGCCAGCAGGCGCAAGGTGACATCGGTGGCGCCACCGGCGGGCCAGGGCACGATGAGGGTGATGGGGCGGTTTGGGAAACCCTGCGCGCGGACGGCGGGCGCAGCCAGACCCGCCGCCAGCGCGGCCAGAAGGGTCCGGCGGTTGAAATCGCCCTTGGCGACATGGCCCTTGTTGAATTGGCGCAGGGAAAAGCCGCGAAGCGTCATGGCGGGCCTCCGCGTTTGGCCAACTGGCCGAAACCGCGCTGCGGGTCGTAGCCCCAGCACGCCAGGGCAAAACACGCCGCGAACGTGCCCAATACGATCCACGGCGAGTCACCCGCGTCTTTGCCGTAAATCGCAAAACGCATCCACTCCACGGCATGGGTGAAGGGGTTGAAGCGGGCGATCTGGTAGACCCAGTTGGCCCCGGACTCCTCCAATTTCCACAAGGGGTACAAGGCGGTGGACATGAAATACATCGGAAAGATGACGAAATTCATGGTGCCGGCGAAATTCTCGAGCTGTTTGATGTGCACACTCATCAGAAGGCCCAGAGCGCCCAGCATCAAGGCCGCTGAAGCGCTGGCCAGCAGAATCTGGAAGGTCTGCCGCCCCAGCCACGGCAGCTCGGCGCCCAGCAGGCAAGCGACGATCACAAAGGCCAGCGCCTGCAGCAGCGAGAGCACGGTGGTCGCCGCCAGCTTGCACGCGAGCACCCACCAGCGTGGCAGTGGCGCCGTGAGCAAAAGCCGCATCAGGCCCATCTCGCGGTCATAGACCATCGCCAGGCTGGACTGCATGCCATTGAAGAGCAGCACCATGCCGATGAGCCCCGGCACGATGTAGACGTCATAGGCGATGTAGGTGTCGTAGGGCTCGGCGATGGCGACGCCAAACACGGTTCTGAAACCCGCTGCGAAGACGGCCAGCCACAACAACGGGCGCACCAGCGCAGAGGCGAGCCGCCCGTATTGACGGGAGAATTTGAAGAGTTCGCGCGAGACGATGGCGCCCAACGCCTGCAGCAGGTGTTTCATGGCCGGTATTTCATCGCCTGTATTTCATCGAGCAGGGCGCCGGTTCAGGGTTTGGCCTTGCACAGTTTTTCAGGCTCGTCGGCGCCCAGCGTGTCCAGCGCATTGCGCGGGTGCATCACGCCGTCCAGCGGCATCATGCCCACCACGCCCTGGCCATCGGTCAGCAGCATCGGCTGGCGCAATTGGCGGTCCCAGGGCCTGAACTGCATCGCCACACCTTTGGAGCCGTCCAGGTTGGCCGCCAGCAGGGCCTTGTTGATTGAGGCAGGGTCGAGTTTTTGCCTTGCCGTGGCAGCGGCCACCACTGCTTTGCCGGCCATCCAGGCGGACCAGTCGTGGGCGGTCATCGGCCGTTTGGCCGCCTTGGCGAAACGGCGGCTGGCTTGCGGCGCGCCGAAACGCTCAAACTGCGCCTGCCAGCCCAGCGCGACCAGACCGGCATCGCCCACCACCGGGCGCGGCAGCGCGGTGTTGTAGGGCAGGCTGCGGGCGAACTCGCCGTCGCTGTCCACCACCCAAACCACGTCGTACACCAGGCCTGTCGTCAGCAGCGCCAGGTTGCCCAAGGCGCGTTCGCGCGGATCGGCCGAAAGTTTGAAGGGTTTGACTGCGACGGTTTTGAGCCCATAACGCTTCATTGCCGCCTGGGCCACGGCGCTGCGCTGCGCGTCTTGCGGCGAGGGTCCGTTGAGCACCAGCACATTGGCCCACCTGCGCGCCAACAGCGCCTGCGCCAGCGCGTCGGCGCGCATGCGCTCGCTCGGGGACAAGTGGAAAAGATTGGTGGCGCAATCGTTCTCGCGCAAGGCATCGGCGCTGGCCGCGACGTTCAGCACCGGCAGTTTGACGGATGTGGCCACAGCCGCCACCCACGCAGCCGGTAAATTGACAAGCAGCAGGTTCACGCCGGCTTTCTCGGCTTTCTGCGCGGCTGCGCGGGCGGCATCCAGGCTGGCGGCAGTTCCGGTAGTGAGTTTGACGGAAGATTTTTCCGCCTCCAGCTCAAACTGCGCCTCGTCAATCGCCAACGCCAAGCCATCGGCGGCAGACCCGCCCGGATGGCCCAGGTAGGCGCGCTCCAGCCGGGCGCGGTCCAGCGCGGGGTCGCCCGCCTGTTCGATCAGGGCGATCTGCCAGTTTGCGGCCCAGGCGACAGGCAGGGCCAAGGCCGCGCACACGGCAAGCGCCATCCGGAAACAGGCATTGAGGCGCGGCATGGCAGGCATCAGTCCAACAGCACCACCGTGTGCGGCACCCGGCCTACAGGGATTGTTTTCAGGGCCTTGGCTGAAGCCACGTCAATGATGGTCATGTCGTCAGACAGGCCGTTGACCACGAACAACTGTGATTCATCCGTGTTCAAGGCCAGATTCCAGGCGCGTTTGCCGGCCAGCACTTGCGCGGTGACTTCGCGTTTGGCCACGTCCACACACGCCACGTGGTTGGCCTTGCCCAGGCCGACAAAGGCGCGTTTGCCATCTTTGGCCATGGTGATGCCCACTGGCGTGATATCGGCCGCGCGGGCGCCTTTGATGGCGAACTTCACTGTGCCGATGACCTTCATCTCCCTGGTCGAAATGATGCTGACGCTGGCCCCCAACTCGTTGGTGACCCAGAGTTCGCTGCCGTCAGGTGTGAGCGCAAAACGCCGGGGACGCTTGCCTGCGGGGATGTTTTTCACCACCTTGGCGCTGGCAACATCGATCACGTGCACCATGCTGGCGACTTCGGAAGTGACGTACACGGTTTTACCGTCGCCCGACACTTTCACACCTTCGGGCTCTTTGCCGACTTTGACCTCCTTGACCACTTTTCTGGCAGCCACGTCCACAAACGACAACTCGCCTTCGTCTTCGTTCGAGACGTAAATGGTTTTGCCGTCAGGCGACAGATCGAACATTTCGGGGTCTTCGCCCAAAGGAATACGCCCAACCGATTGGCGGGTTGCCACGTCGATCACATCCGCCGCGTTGTCGCCGCTGCACGCCACCAGCAGCTGTTTGCGGTCCGGGGTGAGTTGCATGTGGCGCGGGCGTTTGCAGGTGGGGATGACGCCTTCCACCTTCTGGTCTTTGAGATTGACGATGGTCAGGGCGTTGTCTTTTTCGCTCGATACCAGCGCAACGCTTTGCGCCAGGCCCCCAACAGGAACCAGCAGGGCCGCTGCTGCAAGGAGCCAATACTGCCTGGGCCAGCTGTACATTTTCTATCCTTTCGCCGAAGCTTTGGGAGGAGCATTGCCGGGAGCGGGAGCGGTGCGCGCGATAAAGCCCTGCTCCAGTGTGGCTTGCCCAAGCGCCTGCGTGACTTCCGCCGGGCTGCCTTCGGCAAGCAACTGCCCCTGGTGCAGCAGCAGCACTTTGCCGGCGTCGGCCGCTTCCTCCACCCAATGGGTCGCCCACAACACGCTGCTGCCACGGGTTTGGACATCCTGACGCACCGCAGAGAGCATGTCTTTGCGCGACTTGGGGTCAAGCCCCACCGTAGCTTCGTCCATCAGTATCAGACCTGGGCGGTGCAACAAGGCACGCACCAGTTCAACTTTGCGTTTGGTGCCACCAGAGAGCTCTCGACATGGACGGTCAAAGTCTGCAGCAAGCCCCATGGCCGCACAGTCAGCCGCCATGCGTTCACGGGCCAAAGCGCGGGCCAATCCATGCAGGTCAGCGTGAAATTGCAGGTTGCGCCGCACGCTCAGATCGAGGTCCAGCGCCTGCTGCTGGAACACCACGCCGATGCGCGCAAGGGCATGGGCAGGCTTGTCGTTCAGCACGATGCCGTCGATCAGGATCTCGCCCTGATCCGCGACGAACAAGCCCGTCAGCAACTGGAAAAGAGTCGATTTGCCCGCGCCATTGGGGCCAAGCAAAGCGCAGAACTGGCCCGCCTGCAAGCTGAAGCTGAGGTCTTTCAGCGCTTGGCGGTCGCCATACCGTTTGCCGATGTTCTTGACGGTCAACATCCTGAACTTATAACCGACTCAGCCCGGCCCATCGCGCTTGCCCCTTACTTTTGCATGGTTTCGATGAAGGCTAGAAGCTGTTCGATCTCAGGCTCCTTGAGGATGTCTTTCCAGGGGGGCATGCCCGCATCGGCGCGCCCGTTCTTGATGGTGGCGACCGCCGTCTCTTTCCACTTCGCGTCGTAACGCATTTTCAGGCGCCGCACATCGCGCTCGCGCACCGGACTTGCGCCGTCCGAGCCATGGCAGTGTGAGCACTGGTCATTGAAACGCACCCGGCCCAATAACGCCGTGGGGCTCAAACCGACTGCGGCATCGGGCACGATGCGGGTGACGCCCCCCGAAGCGCCCGGATCGGCTTTTGCTGTAGCCTGCGCCTTGATACCTGCTTTGGCCGCGGCAGCGCCTGAGGGCGCGGGTTTGCTGGCAGGCTTGGGTTTGGCAATTTCATCCGGTTTAGCCTGTACCTTGACGACCCAGCGATCGGGCACCTGACCAGCGAACGCGCCATTGGGTTTGGGCAAATCGGCCTTCGAGACGATGGTCAGCCTGACCGGTGCGCCACCTGGAAATCCGTATTTGGCAGCCAACGCCGCTATCTCGGGTTTGAGCGCGAGCAGAGCAACGTCGATCTCCTTAAGCAGCTCGGCTTTTTCGCGCTTGACCGCAACCGACACCTGGCCCGTCAGATCAGGACCAGACAGGGGCGTGACCTTGAATTTGCCGCCATGCAGGCGCTGGTTGTCGTAACCCGCTACCGGGCCCCACAGGAAACCAGCGTCGATTTCAGACTTGGCCAGGGCGGCAAATACCTCCTCCGCGCTTTTGAACGTGGTAAACGGCAAATCATTGCGTTGCGACAACAAGATGTGCGGATTGGTCTGGAACTGGACACCCAATTTTTTACCCTTGAGATCGTCCAGGCCACTGAACTGAAAACCGGGCGCGCTCACCAATGCATATCCCACATCCAGAAACGCGGCGGTTTTCTGCAGGCCGCGGGCGCGGTAGTCGGCGTCTGTGGGCAAGGCAAATACGGCGTCACATTCGTTGGCGGTATTGCGCAGGGCGCGGCGCTGGAAATACGTCAGGTACCAGGTGTATTGAACCGGGCTCGCGTTGAGTTTTTTAGCCACCAGTTCAGCCAGCTCGACATACACACCGCGCTCGGAGCCCTCAGATTTGCTGAACGGCAGGTTGTCGGGGTCAGCGCAGACCCGAAGCGGTTCGGCGCCCCAGGACGGAGCGCTCAGCGCCAATGCCATTGCGACGGATGCAAGACCGCGGATCTTCATGTCAATTTCTCAGGTTCGCAAATTAAAAACCCGTGAAACATCGTGACACGGGTTTTGGACAGGTCACTTGAAATCAACGCCAACCCAAGGGCTGGCGTTGACCTCAAATACCCGATCAGTTCAGGGCAAATACGTACATCGTGCCGCCTTCTGGGCTGGCGGCCACCATCTTCTCACCCAAGGCGCCGAAGAACGCCGGGATCGACTGGGTGCGGCCGGACACCACAGCAACGTATTGCTTGCCGTCAAGGGTGTAGGTCATGGGCGCGGCGGTGATCCCCGAGCCGGTGTTGAACGACCACAGGGTCTTGCCGGTTTTGGCGTCCAGCGCCTTGAACTTGCCGCGGATGTCACCGTGGAACAGCAGGCCGCCTGCAGTGGTCATCATGCCACCGGTGTAAGGCAGGTCTTCCTTGTTGAACCAGGCTTCTTTTTGCGTAACCGGGTTCCAGGCTTTAACGCCACCCATGTGGCCGCCGGGGCCGACTTTGCCGAGGTCGAAATTCACACCGAGGTAGAACGCGCCGCGTTTGTAGTCGGCCTGGATGCCTTCAAGGTCCATGCACAGGTTCATGGTCGGGATGTAGACCAGGCCAGTTTGTTTGCTGTAACTCATGGGCATCCAGTTTTTGCCGCCAATCAGGTTGGGGCAAATATCAGACGCTTTGCGTTTCATGCCCGGGCGCTTGGCGTTGCCAGCGGCTTCAATTGGCGAGCCGGTCTTCATGTCGATGCCGGTGGCCCAGTTCACACCTTCAATGAACTGTTTCGCGGAAATCAGCTTGCCGTTGGCGCGGTCCAGCACATAGAAAAACCCGTTGCGGTTGGCCTGCATGATCACTGGCACCGTTTTGCCGTCGACCTTTTGCTCGCCAAACACCAGCTCGTTCACACCGTCATAGTCCCACGCGTCGTGCGGGGTGAACTGGTAGTGCCAGGTGATCTTGCCGGTATCGGGGTTCAAAGCCAGCACCGAAGCCGAATACAGATTGGTGAATTTGCCGACGTCCAAGCTGTCATTGCCACGCACCGAGGCTGACCAGGGCGCCGGGTTGCTGGTGCCGTAATAGACCAGGTTCAGCTTGGCGTCGTAGGAGCCAATGTGCCAGGCCACTGCGCCGCCGTTTTTGCCGGAGTCGCCCTTCCAGGTGTCGGCGCCAGGCTCGGTGCCCATGGGCACTGTGTGGGTGCGCCAAACTTCCTTGCCGGTGGCCTGATCCAGCGCCACCAGCGCGCCGCGCACGCCGTATTCACCACCGCCGAAACCGGTGATCACCAGGTTTTTGACGAGTGTGGGGGGCGAGGTGATCACCGAGCCGGCGGTGTGGTCGATGACCTGGGTTTTCCAGAGCTCTTTGCCAGTTTTCGCGTCCAGCGCGACCACATGGGCGTCCAGGCGGCCAAGGAAAATTTTGCCATCCTGGTGCGCGACACCCCGGTTGTTCACGTCGCAGCAGGCATATTGCTCGATGCCCTTGGGCACGTCGGGCTGGTAGGTCCATTTCACTTCACCGGTCTTGGCGTTCACCGCAAAGGTGTTTTTGGGACCAAAGGAGGACGTGACAAACAGGGTGTCGCCGACCAGAATCGGGGTGGATTCCTGCGAGCGGTTGGTGCCCAGGCCCAGGGCCCACTGCACCTTGAGTTTGCTGACGTTGCCCGTGTTGACCTGTTTGGCCTCGCTGTAGCGGGTGTTGCCCGCATCGCCGCCATAAACCCCCCAGCCTTGCGCGCCGGCCGTGGACGCAGCGCCCAATGCCAAGCCCAGCACGATGGGTGTCAAAAAGTTCCGCATGTGTGTCTCCTATGAATGGTATTCAGTGATCAGCCCAAGATGAACCAGAAAGGCAATCAACACGTCTCCGGTGCGGGTAGAAGCATAAAACGCAGCGGTTTCCACTAAATCGGGGTTAGCCCTAGGTGATGCAACTAATCGCAATTTGCGACAGTCAAAGCGTCCCGTTTGAAGCGCGTGTAACTAGTTTTGCCGCCGGGCCGCTCCCAAGGCAAAATGCGGCCCCACCCCAAGCGAAGCGCAGGGCACCCTGCGCTGGGGGCAGGGAGCTACATGCAGTGAGCAACCGTGGGGCGCTATTTATAGCTGACGAGTTCCAGCGTCTGGCTGCCGCCGCGCATGAATTTCGAGGGAGAGTCCTCCACCCGTTGCACCTTGACCAGGCCCGCGCCAGGGCAATACCATTCGGTGCTGAACAGCGGAATTTCACGCCAATTGAACTGCGCATCCACGTAGAGCCTGATCTTGGCTTCCCCCACCACTTTGATGCATCCCTCAAAGGGCCCGGCGGGGGTCTCGACTTTCTCGTTCAACGCCGCAATGGCGTAGACCATCATGATCGGTTTGGTGGTGTAGCGCACCTCCTTCGGAAATTCGTTGCGCCGCTGGAGCACATACGGCATCGTCGTGGCCTGCCACTGGGTGCCGACCACAAACGGCTTTTTGAGAACAAAACGCGGCGGATTGTCCGCCTTGGGGTTGACCTCCAGCGTGTCGCGGCTGCCGACCCGGTAGATGCCCTGGTCGTCGCTTCTGAGGAAGTAGTCAAGCCCATTGCTGCTGTGGCGCCGCTGGGCCGGCCCGCTCTCCAGGGTTTGCGGGCCTTTCATCGTGAAGACCACGGTGTCGACGTCGGGCTCGGTGGCTTCATCCAGGTTTTTCGTGAGGCGGTAGGTCCAACTTTTGCCTTCGTTCAAGGGGTAAAAGGAAGGCTCGGAGCTGCCGGAGCCGCACGCTGACAACAAGGCCGGCGCCAGCGCCAAAGCGGCCACCCCAAGAGCCAGATGCCGGCCCACTTTGAACCCCGCCACGCAACGCATCACGTCATTTCTCCGGCAGTTGCGGCGAAGGCAGGTCACGAATTTTGATCTCCTGCTCGTCATTGCCGGGACGCAGGAACCCCAGGCCTTTGCCGGCGCCGGCTTTGGCTTCGGCAACCCCCATCTGCTGGATGCCGCTGTTGCCCTTTTTTTGCCCCTCTTCAATCTGCATGTGCAGTTTGCGGCTGTAGGGCAGTTTGTAGGCGCGCGGCTCCAGCACCGGACCGTTGTCAGCCAGGGGGCTGACCCACATGTACAGGATGCCCGGCGTTTTGGCATTGGGCTCCTGCACCACGGCGCTCATCATGACAAAGCGCGGCGGCAAAGCGTCGGTGCTGGGAATGCCCCAGATTGAGTGCACGGCGTCGTGGCCGTAAAAATACATCACGGTGACGCCCACCACCAGCACACCCTTGAGCCAAGCCGGCCAGCGCGACCACAACAGCGCGAGAAGGGTGACAAACAGCAGCGTGGCAAAACCCAGAATGATCGACAGACTCATGGAATGCTTTCTGCGCAAGGCTGCGCATTCACTTGGTGTTGCTCCCCACCAGTTTTTTGGCCAGCGTGGTGATGTCGGAGATGGCGCCGTCGCTCAGCACGGTGAAACGCGCCAGCGTGGCCTCCTCGCCGCGCCCCTGCAACAGGTGTTTGCCATAAAACACCACTTCCGCGCGCGGGTTGACCTTGACCACCGCCACGTTCACCTCCACCGGTTGGCCCGCCCGGGGGTTGGTTGAATCCACTTCTTTCGACTCGAAATAGTGCGCGTTGACCACATACTCCCCCGGCGCAATGCCGCGGATGGTGACCACTTCCTGGTTCAGCGGGTTGATGATCTTGCGGCCGTTGACCACGATGGTGTCATTCGACAACCCCCGGTCGTCGCGGTCCAGGTGCATCAGGCCGGCTTCACGCTCGCGGTAAAACACCGTGTTGCCTTGCGGGTTCTGCACCCACAGGTCGATGTCGTTGGGGTCGAGATCGGGCCATGACAGCGTGATGATGTATTCCGCCTTGGCCGGAATGTCGCCAGCCTTGGTTGTCTTCGGGTTCATCGCCAAAAGCGCGATGATGAAACAGAACACAAACGCGATCAACATGTTGAACAACATGTCGTAAAACGGATCGACCTCCGGCTCGCGGTTGTGGCGGCTGCGACGCATTCAGGAGCCTGCAGGTGGCGTGGGTGCGCTGCGGCGCATGCCGTAACGCTGGGCGTCCGCCACGATGCGGTCGGCAAACCGGTCGAGTCGCGTCAGTTGCAGGCCCAAAAGAATATTGCCCACCAGCCCGACCATGGTCGTCAGCAGGGCAACACCCAGGCCGGTGGTCAGGCTCTTGAGCAACTCCTGAGATTGCGTCGGGTCAAAATTCTGCATATTGCCAATTTGCAGGGCCAGAATGGAGAAGCCAATCACCTTGCCCAAGAGGCCGAGCTTGAGCTGGATCCCGTTGACCCACCAGGCGGTGTTGTGCGGGCCATGGGTTTGTTCGAGCAACAAATCCAGCGGGGCGTTGGTGTCAGCCGGGGCAGCGTCCAGCGCCTGCCAGTAGTCGGCGGCCCAGCTGCCGGGCAGCAGCGTGCTCCGCTCGCTCGCCGTGCGCAACAGGTGGTGCTGGGTTTGCAGTTCACGCGAACGCGCGCCGCTCCACAAGGTGGCGCAGGCGAACAGCACAATGATGACCAGTGTGATGCCGGTCGGGTCCGAGCGCAGCAACAGCCCCCACACTCCCTGCGCGCCCAAGAGCCAGGCCGAGAAGGCCAGCAACCCACCCAGCGACAACCATTCAAGCCACAGCGGCTCGACCAGTGGCGACCCCGCCGCGCGACTCACTGGCGTGAGCGGTGAACGTGGCTGGAAACGTTCCAATTTTTTCAACATGGCCTGGTTGGTGTCTACTCCAAAGAACTTCAAAGCATAGTACCTGCGTTGTCTCAAAATGAGAAAAGCCCGCTGGAACGCGTCTTTTTCAGGGTTAAACCTAGGGCTGCCCGAACCGATACGCGCGACACCTGGGTTATCTTGCCCGCTGGCTTCTCAGGGAAGAATGGCCGCACGTCAAAGCAGGTGCGGCCAAACGACCCGACGCGCCACACCCGTCCCAAACCACCTGCTTTTTACAGCTCATGCTCCTTCACCCGAATACGCCCGCACGGCTGTGCGCACTTGTTTCACTGCTGCTGTTGCCGGCCTTGACGCAAGCGCAGGCCGATCGCACCCTGGCCCCGGTGGAAGTCATCAGCAGCACGCCGCTGCCCGGCATTGGCCAGCCCTTGCAGGAAATCGCCGCGCCTGTGCAAAGTGTCTCGCGCCGGGCGATCGAACAAAGCGGCGCGTTGAACCTGGGCGACTTCGTCAATGGCGCCTTGGGCAGCGTGCACGTCAACGACATGCAAGGCAACCCGTACCAGCTTGACGTGAATTACCGGGGCTATACCGCCTCGCCCTTGCTGGGCACGCCGCAGGGCCTCTCGGTGTACATGGATGGTGTGCGCATGAACCAGCCGTTTGGCGATGTGGTGAGCTGGGACCTGATCCCCAAAGGCGCGATTGCCAACCTGACGCTGATGCCCGGCTCCAACCCGCTGTTTGGCCTGAACACCCTGGGTGGCGCGTTGTCGGTGCAAACCAAAGACGGGCGCCGCCATCCGGGCACTTCGCTGGAACTGGGCCTTGGCGGGCATCAGCGGCGCTGGCTCGAGTTTGAACACGGCGGCTTCAATGACAACAACGGTCTGAACTGGTATTTGAACGCCAACCTGTTTGCCGAGCGCGGCTGGCGCACCGACTCCCCTTCCAACGTGCGGCAACTTTTCGGCAAACTCGGCTGGCGCGGCGGCGACACCGAAGTCAAGCTCACACTGGCCCACGCCGACAACCAGCTCACCGGCAATGGCCTGCAAGAGCAGTCCATGCTGGCGCGTGATTCCGCCAGCGTCTACACCAAACCCGACGAGACCAACACCACGTCCAGCTTGCTGAACCTTGCCGCATCGCAGGCATTTGGCGACAACGTGCTGCTTTCTGGAAACCTTTATTACCGCCACCTGAAAACCTCCACGCTCAACGGCGATATCAATGAATATGCATTCGAATCGGCGATTTACCAGCCCAGCGCGGGTGACCAGGCGGCGCTGGCAGCGGCAGGTTTCACCGGCTTCCCGGTGGCGGGCGCCGACGTCAACAACACACCGTTCCCCTTCTGGAATTGCATCGCGCAGGTGCTGCAAAACGACGAACCCGCCGAGGCTTGCTCGGGCCTGAACAACCGCACCCGCGCCACACAGCACAACTACGGCCTGTCAGGCCAGTTGACCTGGCTTGGGGAACTTGCTGGCCGGCGCAACCAGTTTGTGGTCGGCGCGGGTTATGACGCCAGCCGCGTGGCCTTTGAGCAGACCGCCGAGCTGGGTTATCTCAACGCGGACCGCAGCGTGACCGGCACCGGAGCCTTTGCGGACGGCGTCACCGGCGGCAATCTCAATGGCGCGCCCTACGACACCCGCGTCAACCTTGCGGCCGCCACCCGCACCTGGAGCTTGTTTGCCAGCAACACGCTGTCGCTCACCAACAGCCTGCATCTGAACCTGGCCGGGCGCTACAACCGCACCCATGTCGACAATTTTGACCATTTGCGCGCTGCCAACGACCCGGCAACCCTCACCGCGCAGCACCAGTTCGACCGTTTCAACCCGGCCATTGGCGTCACCTTCAGCCCGTCCAAAACGCTCAACGCCTACCTGGGCTACAGCGAAAGCAGCCGCGCGCCAACCGCCATTGAACTGGGCTGCGCCAACCCGCTGCAGCCCTGCCGCCTGCCCAACGCGATGGCGGGCGACCCGCCCTTGAACCAGGTCGTCACACGCACGGTGGAGGCCGGTGTGCGCGGCAGCTTGCCCGGTTTTTCCGCGGACAACCCGTGGCAGTGGAACGCAGGCGTTTTCCGCGCTGAAAACACCGACGACATCTTGTTTGTGGCCGCCAATGCCGGCGGTTTTGGTTATTTCAAAAATTTTGGCCAGACCCGCCGCCAAGGCGTCGAGCTGGGGGCCAGCGGAAAGGTCGGCGCGTTCACGCTGGGCGCGCATTACACCTGGCTTGATGCCACCTACCAAAGCGCCGAAACGGTCAACGGCACCGGCAACAGCAGCAACGACCAGGCGCTGGCGGGCAACCCGGGTGTCGACGGCAGCATCAGCATCCGCCCGGGCGACCGCATTCCACTCATCCCGCAGCACATGTTCAAGATGTCGGCCCGTTACGCGGCAGCGTCGAGCTGGGGCTTAAGCGCCAGCATGGTGGCCGTCTCGGGCGCGCTGGCGCGCGGCAACGAGAACGCGCAACACGCGCCCGATGGCAACGTCTACCAGGGGCCAGGTTCCAGCGCCGCTTATGCGGTGTTCAACCTCGGCGCCGACTGGCGGCCCAAACCCAAGCTGCAATTGGGCGCGCAGATCAACAACCTGTTTGACCTGCGTTACAACACGGCGGCGCAACTTGGCGCAAATGGCTTCAATGCAGCAGGGGCCGTCAACGCCGACCCGTTTGGCAACGGCAGCTTGCCCCAATCGACCTTCTTCGCGCCGGGCGCGCCGCGTTCCTTGTCGGTATCGCTCAAATACGTGTTCAACTGATGGGCTTGGGTCAAACAGGCTCGACCTGCATTGCAACGAAATGCTATTAATTATATAGCATACAATTTATATTTCACGAGACTTAGCACCCGATTTTCTCTATAAAGTCTTTCGAACAGCAAAATCCGGCCCAATCAAACCCAATTTGGGTATGATCAATCTTCGAACCTGCCTCAAACCCGGCTCAAACCCGGCTCGAAACCGGGTTTACATTTTCTTCGGCACGCGGATCGGTTTCACGTCGCCGCAATCGGCCCCGAGCCACTTGCCGGAGCCTTCCATGTCCATCTTCTCGGCCTTGCCGCGCACAGTGGTGTTCACCGTCATCTTCATGGCATAGGAGTCCGGCCCGCTGAAGGTGATCTGCCCTTCGCCGGTGGACGGCGGCTTGGTGCAGGTGAAGGCGATTTTCTGCGTGTTGCCGACGCGCGGCGAAGCGGTGGAAGCGCAGTCGCCCTGGCCGGAGGGCATCTCATTTTTCTCGATCATCTCCCGGGTCATGCAGGTCTTGATACTCATGCCGCCGCCAGGGCCGGCTGCGCCCATCTGCACGCCCTGTTTGGCCATCATGTCCTGCATCATTTTTTTCTGGTCCGGCGGCAAATTGGCCATCTGTTGCTGCATCTGCGCCATCTGGTCATTCATGCCAGGCGAGCCCACGCCCGACTTGTGCGTGATCTCCCACAAGCCGGGTTTCATGGTCTGAGCCTGCAGACCAAGGGATGCGCCCAGCAGGGCAAAGGCGATCAAGCTGCGGTTTTTCATACGGACTCCGGGGGTTGAAAGAATGAGGCGATTGTCGCCAAACCGGCGCCACATGTGAAGCCCCACCCCAGCAGGATGCACCCAATTGCAGCGCGCCTGCGGATGTGCGAGGATGCGCCTTCAAGCTCACGCGACCACACCCAAACACCGCCCGGATCGCACGGATTCAACGCCGGCCACCATGCAAATAGAAGCCTCCTCCAGCAGCTGCGGCGCATTGATTCGCGGCCTTGATCTGTCGCGCCCGCTGCCGTCGTCAACGGTATCCGAAATCCACAGTGCCTGGCTGGCGCACCAGGTCGTGGCGTTCCCAGACCAGGCGCTCAGCATCGAAGACATCGAACGCTTCGCTTTTTGCATCGGCCCGCGCGGCGAAGACCCGTACATCAAAGGCCTGCCCGGCCACCCGCATGTGGTGGAAGTCAAACGCGAGGCAGCGGAAAAAAGCCGGTTGTTCGCCGAGACCTGGCACTCCGATTGGAGTTTTTTGCCCTCGCCGCCCGCCGGCACGGTCTTGTATGG